>NZ_JBEOXU010000244.1:0-5960 GCF_040296725.1 Streptomyces sp. NPDC002044 | reverse complement strand
GGCCGTCGGCCCGGGCCCGGCCGGCCCCCGCCCTCAGCGGCCGGTTCACCCGCCCTCCTACGCGTGAGCGCGCTCGGCCGCGCGCAGGCAGGTCTCCCGACGGCTCCGTGCCTCGGAGTCGTCGGTCACGGCCAGGACCGCCTCGAAGTCGGCCACGGCCTGTTCGAAGCTGCCCGCCGCTTCGTGCACCACGCCCCGGTTGAACCGGAAGTCGGGCCGGCCTTCGAGGTCCACCGCACGGTCGAAGTCGGCCAGCGCCCCGGCCAGGTCGCCTTCCAGGAAGGCGAGTTCGGCCTTGATCGCCCACGCCTCGGCCAGCTCGGGATCGAAGCGCAGGGCCTCGGACAGGGAGGCGCGCGCCTCGGCCGTACGGCCCTCCTCGCCCCACAGGCGTCCCCGCAGACAGAGCAGGTGCGGGTGTTCGGGGTCGAGCAGCAGTCCGGCCGTCACGTCGTCCAGTGCGGCCCGGTCCTCGCCCCGGTCGGCCAGCAGGCCCGCGCGCGCGAGCAGCGCCTCCAGGTGGCCGGGCTCCAGTTCCAGCGTCCGGTCGAAGTCGGCCCGTGCTCCCTCGGTGTCACCGAGTTCCATCAGGGCCTCGCCCCGGTTGTAGTGCGCCTCGGGGAAGGGCGGTTCCAGGGCCAGGGCCCGCTCGTAGTCGGCGATGGCCTCTTCGATGCGGCCCAGGCGGCGCAGCATGCTGCCGCGGTTGAAGTAGTGGTCGGCGAAGTCGCTGTCCGCGTCGATGATCGAGGCGTAGTCGGCCAGCGCCTCCTCCAGGCGGCCGCTCATGCCGTTCACCTGGGCCCGGTTGTAGCGCAGGCCCACGCGGTGCCAGGTCCGCTCGCCGATGCCCAGTTCGCGGTCCAGCCGCTCGATCCCCTCGTCGAGCAGCCGCAGCGCCTCGTCGGGCCGGCCGGCCCTGACCTCGACCAGGGCGAGCCCATTGCGGTTGAACACCGAGTAGAACGCGCGCTCCTTGAGGTCGGGCAGCAGGTCCGAGATGGCGATGGCCTGGTTGACGTACGCCCTGGCCCGCCGGTCGTCGCGCAGTTCGGGCGGGAAGTGGCGGGCGTAGAGCATGCCCGTCTCGTAGGCGAGGGCCATGTGGTGCTTGGGCACGGCGGTCGCCGCCCGCGCCTCCTCCTGGACCGCGGCCGACTCCTCCGGCCGCCCGGCGGCGGCCAGGCACACGCCCGTCTCCCGGGTGAAGGGCCACCACAGCTCGGGACGGGTGACCGGGTCCGCCCGGTGGCGGCCCTCCTCGCCCATCTCTGCGGCGGCGTGGTAGAAGCCGAAGTACTTGCAGCGGGCCTGGGCCCACCTCAGGGCGTCGAGACCGGCTCCGTCGCCGTCGCTGCCGCGCAGCAGGTGGTACGGCAGGGCGCCGAGCTTCAGGGACGGTTCCGCCTCCGCCCGGGAGGCCAGTGCCGCGGCCCTGCGGTCGTGCAGGCCGGCGCGCTCGGCGTCGCCGATCGCCCGGTACGCGGCGTGCGGTGCGGGGTCGTCGTCGACACAGTCCCCCTCGACGTACCGGGCGGCCTCCTGGAGCGGCGTCCGCGTACGGCCGTCCGCGCCGTCGGGCCCGGGGCCGGAAGCGGTGCCCGGGCCGTGGATGCGGGTGGTCCGGGTCGCGAGTTCCGAGGGGAGGGAGACCGAGACCATGCCGGGAGGGTCGGCGAGGGTGTCGGTGTCGGTGCCGACGACGAGGGTCAGCAACTCCGCGGGGATGCGCCGCAGCGCGGCGGCGAGGAACTCCCGGTCGGTGACGTCCGCGTGGTGGACGTTCTCCACCACGAGGGTGCGCGGACCGTCCGCGCCGCCGGGCAGTGCGGCGAGCAGGAAGTCCACGAGGCCGTGCGCGACCCGCAGCGAGTGCAGCCGGGCCGGGTACCTGGTCGCCTCACCCGGCGCCTTGGCGTTCTGCTCCAGCGCCCTCTCCTTCGCCGGCACCAGGGGCGCCAGCTCCGGCGTGCTCTCCTGGAGTTCGATGTAGTGGCGGGCGGCCAGCTCCGGCCGTCGGCGCAGCGCTTCGGGCGCCACTTGACGCAGCAGCTCACCGGCCGCCGTGTAGGGGCCCCGGAGGCGCCGGTGCGCGTCCACGACCGTCAGCGGGGAGGGCAGTGCGAGGCCGGCCCGCAGCAGGTCGCGCTCACGGCGCCGGGGAGCCGATATCCAGTAGTGGCCGGTCATGAACGTACCTTTCACGGGGGCCGACGGGGGGCGCGTCAGTCGATGACGTGGTGGGTCCTGGACCGTCGGGCGCGCACGCGTTCCCTGGCGGCGATCCAGAGGGTGAGGGCGATCTGGCCGAAGGTCAGGAACAGGAAGGCAGAGGAGTCAAGGAGTTCGGTCCAGCTCGACCCCTCTGCGGCGCCGAAGCGGTCGATCGCGCCGGAGACCATCCGGACGAAGACCGGGGCGAGCGCGAGCACGAAGGTGCCGAGGCTGACGGTGTAGCCGGCCACGATGAGCCAGGAGTACCAGCGTGCCGCCCGGCGGTCCACCGGGTGCCATTGGGACTCGTCGGCCAGCCGGTCGGTCCGCCCGGTCCACCGCAGGAACCGGTTGCGCAGCAGGCGCACGGAGGTGGTGTGCAGGTCCACGCAGCCGAGCAGGGTCGTGATCAGTACGTAGACGTCGGTGCGGAGGTAGAGGAAGAACTGCCACAGCAGGCGCAGCAGGGCGGCGAAGGCCAGAGCGAGGCACACCCGGCTGGTGACCGTTTCGGCCCCGCCGGGGCCCCGGGACACGTCCGCCACCGTGATGAGCAGGCCGAGGAGGACGCAGTCGGCGACCATTCCGGCCACGATCGGCAGGTAGCGCTTCCTGCGCTCGACGGCGACCAGGCCGTCCAGGGCGGTTTCCACCACCAGGAAGTAGAAGCGGTACGAGAGCCGGGTCCGTGAGCGGACGCCGAGCCGTCGTGCGGCCAGGGCGTGGAACGCCTCGTGGACGGCGATCAGGGGAACGGCGGCGACCAGCAGCACGAGGCTGATCACCGCGTAGTAGTCGCTGAACAGCAGGTCCTCGGCCGTCGGAACGAGGTCCGGCGACTGGAACGTGCGCAGCAGCGCCCAGGCCACGACGAGGGCGTAGCAGACCCAGGCGAGCGGCGAGAACATCGCGCGGCCGAGCCGCTGCCAGCGCACCGGCTCCGCTTCCGCGGGCTCCTCGCCGTCCTCGCGGACGAACCCCAGCTCGCGCAGGGCTCCGATGATGTCCTCCACGTCGACCTGCTCGCCGTACTCGGCGGCGTACCAGTCGGCGGCCTGCGCCGGTGTGGCCCCGTCGGCCAGGCGGCGCACGAGGTGGGCCCCGTCGGTGGGGAAGATCGCGTAGGAGTCCGTGTCGGGCCGGCCGATGGTGACGTCCTCGCCGTCCTCCAGGTAGACCAGCGTGTGGAACGGCAGCGGCGTGTCGGCCGTGCTGCGGATGCCGTGCTCCGGCATGGGGTCTCCCTCGGCTTCCGGTCCGGACCCGGCACGGGCGGGGTGACCGCCTTCCCGGGAGGCGCCGTCGTGCCGGGGAGGCGGCCTGGGTCGCCCCGGGCCGCCCGCAGGCACGACGGCGCCGTGGCCCTGACGTGCTAGGGGCCAGGGCTCAACTGATCGGGGATCAGTTGGGGTTCGTGTAGACGCTGCAAGCAGACGAGGTCAGGCGGACCGGACCGGCCTTGCGTACCTGGATCTTCTTCATCAGGACACCTCCTTCAACCAGTGGATGATGCGGACGGGCTCATCCTGGCGAGGGCCGCCATCGTTTCCCCAAAAGGCCGCCAAACCGCCTCACGAGGCGTGCGCGCGTCCCGGCACGCCGGGGAAACCGGGGAGAACGACGGGCGGCCCGTCCCGCGTGCGGGACCTGGTGAAATCCAAGGGGTTTCCAGCCCGTCCCTTTACCGGACGGAAGGTGTCGCCGCCCGCACGGCGACTACCATGGGACGCACTTCGGACACACTGCGTAAGGGAGGCGTCATGCTGGGTCTGGTTCCCGGCGCCAAGCCCGATCAGGGTGGGAGCGCCCTGGGACTCGGCGAGATCAGTGCGCACCCCTGGGTCTTCAAGTGCATGGGACGCTGCTACAGCGCCGTGAACTCCGGCGGCGCGGTCGTCATCCAGGACATCACCGACATCACCCGGCCCTTCCCCGCCGGCAGGGCCGAGCCGTCCTCCGACGCACTGTGGAGCGTCCACACCCCCCGGGGTCTGCTGGCCGGCCGCACCGGTGGCACCCTGCACGCGGTCGCGGTGCTCCGGGAGGCCGCGCTGCCGCCCGGCGCCGCCGCGCCGGGGGCCGAGGCAGGGTTTCACAGCCCTCAACAGGCTTTCTGATCAGGAGAGTTGGGGCGCGACCGCATAGCGCAGGCCGTCGTAGCGCAGCCGTACGGGTTCCCCGGGGCCGGATCCGTACCGGTGGGGCCGGCGCCCTGGCACCGTGACCTCGATGGCGATTCCGAGGACCTCCGCGGCGGCGGCGAGATCGGCCGGGCCCGCCAGCAGCCAGCGGAGGTGCTGGAGCGGAGTGAGGCCCAGCTCCCCGACGCTCAGCGAGCCTCCGAGCAGCACCGCGTGGGCTGCCTGACCGGCGGTCAGAATAACGTCCGTGCCCGCGAGTTCGGCCACGGGGACCTGCCGGCGGCGGTCGAGCAGCCCGTTCCCGTCGCCGAGCGCCGCGAGCAGCACCTCCGCGAAGGAGCCGTGGCCGGTTCCCCCGACGGGGAGGGTCTCCCCCCGGTCGGGTGCTGTGCCGGTGGCCTCCGGCCCGGTCGGGGGCCGGTCCGCCGGACCCGGGAGGAGGGGCCCGGCGGCCCCGGGCCCGACAGCGGGCGGCGGGGCAGCGGGCAGCGGTGCCGGGACCGGCAGGGGGCGGGCGGGGTCCGCCACGGCGAGGCGGTAGTGGCGGTCGTCCAGGAACAGGACGACGTGGGGGACGGGGGCTTCCGGATCGTCGACGAGCCCGCGGAGGCGGTGGGATCCCGCGCGCCGGCCGGGAGCCGGGGCCCGGGAGGCGGCGGCCGCGGGTGCGGGGTCGGGCAACGCGGGGTCGGCAGACGCGGGGTCCGCAGACGGGGAGGCCGGGGACGGGGACGCGCGGGGCGTGAACGTCTGGAAGGTGCCGTCGCCGCGCACCACGGTCACGTCGACGCCGAAGGTACGGGCGGCGAGGAGGGGCAGGAGGTCGGCGGCGGCGTGGTCCCAGCCGGCGTCGTCGTCGGCGTCCCCGGGCCGTTCCAGCTGGGCGGTCCCGAGGACGGCGCGGGCTGCGCCGTCCAGGGCGGCGGCGTGCGGGACGACACCGAGCTGGTCGAACTCCCGGCGGCCGGGCGTACCGGCGGCGAGGTCCGGGGCGGGCCCGGTGGCGTCGATCTCGGCGGCGGTGAAGACGTCGGTGTCGTCCGGGGCGACGACGGCGAGGAGGTCGGCGTCGGCGGGGTCGGTCAGGCGGGCGGCGATGAGCCGGCGCAGGGCCCGGGGGGTCCGCAGGTCACCCGGGTCGATCGTGTGCCGGGCCAGGAGCTCGGGCGCCGTCCTGGCGAGCCCCTCGGCGAGCGCGTGGAAGAAGGCGTCGCCGTCCCGGGGCACCTCGTGCACGGTGTACGCGGCGCCGTCGGGCGAGGTCAGCCGGGCCCCGTCGGCGGACGGGGTGTAGCGCGGCACCAAGGGCGGCGCGGCGGCTCGCGGGGGCCCGGGAGGGGGCGTGTACGTCACCGGCGCCGGCTCCGCGAGGCCCGCGAGGCGGCGGCGCCCTTCGGCGGTGGCGGCGAGCTGGTGCCAGCGGGTGAGCCGGTCGGTGGCGGCGCGCACCCGGCCGAGTGCGGCGGCGGCGGTCTCCGCCGTCCGGGCGAGGGCGTCCAGTTCGGCGCGGCGGGCGTCGAAGGCGACGTCGGCCGCCGTGGACCGGGCGGACGCCCTGGCGAGGGCGGCGCGGGCGGTGGCCTCCGCGCGGGCGGGACCGGTGAG
>NZ_JBEOXU010000243.1:0-6085 GCF_040296725.1 Streptomyces sp. NPDC002044 | reverse complement strand
CCACGGCGGGGGGGTCACCCGCCCCGGCCAACCCGCGCCCCCCCGCCGCCCTGCCGCCCCCGGCGCCCGCGGCCCCCGCCCGCCGGGGGCTGCGGGGGGGGCGGGCGCCGGGCGGCGGGGGAGCCGCCCCCGGGAGGGCCGGGCCGCCCCCGGGCGGGGGTGTCAGGGCGGGGTGGTGCCCGCCCGGTCCACGGCGTCCAGTGCGGCCTGCCAGGGGAAGTGCGGCGGGGTGTCCTGGCCGGGCGGGCCGGGAGTGAAACCGCCCTCGCCGTAGAGGACCCCGACGCCGGCGCCCCGCAGCACGGACAGGGACTGCTCGAACCGGGGGTGCGCGGCCAGCGCGGTGTTGACGCAGGGCACGGCGACGGCGGGGGTGTTCTTGCCGAGGGCCTCGGCGGCCACGCCGGCCACGAACCGGTCGGTCAGGCCCAGGGCCCAGGAGTTGACCGAGTTGAAGGTGGCGGGGGCGAACAGCAGCGCGCCGGCCGCGGGCCACACGTCGTCCTCACCGGGCAGCTTGTACTGCCAGCGCACGGGATGCCCGGTCAGCGCGGCCAGCCCGTCCAGGCTCCCGGCCAGCCAGTGCGCCGCCGTGGGGGTCAGACCCAGGCACACGTCCCAGCCGCGGACCTGGGCGTCCTCGATCACATGGGCCACGTCGAAGACGGGCGGGGCTGCGGAACAGAACAGGTAGAGCGTCCTCGTGGTCATACCGTCATGTGATCATATGACGCGACCCGCACCCAGCCTCAGCCGCCAGGCCACCGCGCCTGAGCACCAGGTCACCAGGCCAACAGGCCGCCAGGCCCGGCGGCTTCGCGGTCCGGCGCGCACGGTCACCTCCCCGCGCCGCGGCCCCGGCCGCCCCCGCTGTCCGGCCGCCCCCGCTGTCCGTCCGCCCCCGCTGTCCGGCCGGCCCCCGGCGGCCCCCGCTGTCCGGTCGGCCCCCGGCGGCCCCCGCTGCTCCGCGGCCCCCGCCGCCGGGGGCTGTTACGGCCAGTCGATGTCGTCGTCGGGGTAGGCGGCGCGGGCCCGTCCGGGCGTCCGGGCCGCGCGGGGCGGGGCCGGGGGGTGGGCTGTGGCGTGGGCTGCGGGTGTCCGGGACACGTGCGGTGCGCACGCCGGTGGCCTCATCGTCGACTCCAAGGCGCTGAATACGAGAACAGCAGGTCACCGGCCGGTCCGACGGCCGGTTCTGGAGAGTCTGCCTCGCTCGGGTGGAGGACCGCTCAAGGACCGCATGACGTGCGCACGAGACGGGCGGGGAACCGGTGGCAAAGGTTTGCCCGCGTGTTGCCGCCGACCCTACGCTCGGTGCCGGTTCCCGACAGAATTGTTTCCCCGCGACCCCAGGGATGCTCATGCTGCGACAGCCCGCCTTCGGACACCGCCTGAGGAAGCTGCGGACGGCCCGGGGCCTGTCACAGACGGCGCTGGCCGGCGAGGGCATGTCCACCAGCTACCTCTCCCGTCTGGAGTCCGGCGCGCGCCAGCCCACCGGCCGGGCCGTGGACTACCTCGCCGGACGGCTGGGCCTGGAACCCGGAGACTTCCAGGAACAGGCCACCGGATCCCTGGTCCACGCCCTCACCCTCGCCGCGTCCACCGGCTCCGGCGACACCGCCGGGGCACTGCGCCGGGCCCTGGCCGCCGAGGGCCACGAAGACCCGGTACTGCGCTGGCAGGCCCTGTGGCTCCTGGCCCGGGCCGCCCGCCTCCAGGGCGACCACACGGCCGAACGCGACCACCTCACCCGCCTCGTCGCTCTCGGCGAGGAAGCCGACGTCAGCGAACTCCGCGTCCGGGGCCTGACCCGCCTGGCCCGCTGCCTGCGCTCCACCGGCGAGATCACCCCCGCCCTGGACGCCGCCGTCGACGCCCACCGCATCGCCCTGGCCGAGGAACTGGGCGTGGAGGACCGGGCCGCCGCCCTGCTCGCCCTGGTCTCCGTACAGGCCGAGGCGGGCCGGATCGGCGACGCCCGCGGGTACGCCGACGAGCTGACCGCTCTCCTGGAGGGCCGCACCGACGCCCTGTGGGCCGAGGCCATGTGGACCTCCGCCGCCGTCCGCGTCCGCCAGGGCGACCACGCCGGCGCGCTGGCCTGCCTGGACGAGGCACTCGACCGCTTCGCCAGCCAGGAGGACCTGATCCTGTGGATCCGGCTGCGCCTGACCACCGCCCGCCTGCACCTGCAGCGGCTGCCCGCCGACCCCGCCTCGGCCGCGCACCGCGCCGCCGAGGCCGAGGCCGCCCTCGCCTTCGCCGGCACCCCGGCCCTGCGCCAGGACCTGACCGCCCTCAAAGCCGACCTCGCGTTCGCCACCGGCCACTACGACCAGGCCCGCACCCTCCTCGCCGAACTGGCCGCCGACCAGCCCAGGATGACCTACCGCGGCCAGGTACGGCTGGAGATCCTGCGCCACCAGCTGCTCATCCTGGGCGGCGACCCCGCCGGCGTGCAGGGCCTGCGGACCCTGGCCCAACAGGCCCAGGACGACGCCAACATCGACCTCGCCGCCGAGATCTGGCGGGTCCTGGCCGACGCCCTCACCCAGGCCGGACCCCCCGCCCCACCCACCCCGTCCGCCGTACCCGCCCCGTCCGCCCCGCCCGCCGCGCCTGCCCCGCCCGCCGCGCCTGCCCCGCCCGCCGCGCCTGCCCCGTCCGGCCGGGGGGCGGCCGCCGGGAGTTGAGGAAGCCTCGAGTCCCCTGACGCAGGCTGGAGCGCACCCGTACCGACGTCCAGGAAAGGGGGCCGGCCCATGTCCTCGCAGCGCGTGCACACCAGCGAGCAGACCGTGCCGGTGGCCGCCCCGGCCGGCGTGGTCTACGGCCTGCTGGCCGACGCCGTGCGCTGGCCGCTGCTGCTGCCCTCGCCCGTCCACGTCGAGCGGATGGACTTCGACGGGGTGCGCGAGCGGCTGCGGATGTGGGACGTGGAGGGCGAACGCGTCCGCTCCTTCCACCTGCGCCGCGTGCTGGACCCGCGGTCCAGGACCGTCGGGTTCGAGCGCGAGGACACCGCCCTGCCGGGCACGCCCACGACCGGGACCTGGACGGTCCAGGCCCTGGACGCCGGCCGGTCCCTGCTGACACTGCGCCAGGACCGCACCCTGGAACACCTGCCCGCCGCCGAGACCGCCCGCAGCCGCCACCGCTGGCAGCAGGAGCCGGCCGCCGAACTCGCCCACCTGAAGGAGACCGCCGAACGCTGGGAACACCTCGACGCGACGCTGCTGTCCTTCGAGGACAGCGTGCACCTCCAGGGCCCCGCCGAGCCGGCCTACGACTTCCTCTACCGGATCGGCGACTGGCCCGAACGCCTCCCCCACGTGGAGGCCGCCACCGTCGTCGAGGACGCCCCCGGCGTGCAGATCGCCTCCCTCGACACCTGCGCCACCCCCGACGGCCGCACCCTCAGCACCCGGGCGGTGCGCCTGTGCTTCCCCTCCGCCGCCCGGATCGTCTACAAGGAACTGGTGACACCCCGCCTGATCGCCGCGCACAGCGGCGAGTGGTCCCTGCTGCCGGACCGCGACGGCGTACGGGCCGTCTGCGCCCAGCAGGTGATGCTCCGCGAAGAGGCCGTCGAGGAGGTCCTGGGCCGGGGCACCGGCCTCGCCGAGGCCCGCCGGTACGTACGGACCTGGCTCGGGCGCGCGGGCGCCCAGACACTGGGCCTGGCCCGCTGGCACGCGCAGAACACCGTGCGCCGCCTGCGATGAACACGCGAGGGGCCCCCGCCGGACACGGGGCGGGCCCGCGGCACGCCCGCGCACGCGCACGAGCGCGGGCGCGACGAGTACGCGCACGAGAAGGAGGCCGCGGATGATCCCCGCCCGCTCCGGTCCGCCCGGAGCCCCCGCCGCGCCGCCGGCCGCGGACGCGCCCCTGCACGTCCCGGGCCCGGAGGGGCCCTGGGACGAGGTCGGCGACCGGCTCCAGGACACGGGCCGGGCCGTCGTGTGCACGACGTGGGGGCAGTGGCTGACCGCCGTGCTCCTGGACCCCGCGCTGCGCCCGCTGCTCGGCGACGACTGGCCGCGCTACCGCCAGACGCCCGCCGGGACCGGACGGATGCGGTTCGCCGTCTCGCGCGCCGTCGTGAAGTACGCGGCCGCCGCCGCCCTGGACGCCCCCGCGCACACCCTGGAACTCGGCCGCCACCCGGGCGGGCGGCCCGTGCTGCGGGGGCCGGGCGGGGAGGTGGAGGTGAGCCGGGCGCACGCCGGGGAGCTGATCGTGGTCGGCGTCAGCCGCACCGGGCCGATCGGCGTCCACGCGCAGCGCACCGGCCCCGGCGTCTCCTTCGGGCCGCTCCTGGAACGGGTGTGCACCGCGCGGGAGGGCGCGCTGCTGGCAGCGCTGCCCGAGGACGAGCGGCGGGCCCGCCTGCTGTCCCTGTGGGGCCTGAAGGAGGCCTGCGCCCGGGCCCTGGGGCCGGGCGCCGGACTCTCGCTGACCGGCTTCGGTTTCGCCCGCGACGGCCGGGGCCGCCTGGTCCTGTCCACCGTGCCGGGCGGCACGGAAGCCGCGCCGGGGGAGTGGAGCGTCGCCGGACACCTCGTCCAGGACCGCTACCTGCTCAGCGAGGCCCACCGCCGCCACCCCGCCGCCCCGCAGACCCCGGCCGCCCCGCACACCCCGGCCGCCTCCGCCGCCCCGGCCGGCGGGACCGGTGCGCAGGCGGGGGTCGACGCCGGTTCGCGGAGTGCTGCAGGCCCGCTCGAGGAACAGGGGCCCGGGCCCGGGGCGCTACTACGCTTCCCGCGACCGGTCACCTCCGGCCGGGGCGAGGGAAGGCGTACGCCGTGAACCCGAGGGAACCCGCCGCGGCCCCCTGCCCGCAGCACCCGCAGCACCCGCAGCACCCGCAGCACCCGACGGCCCCGCAGAGCCCGCCGGACCGGACGGCCCCGCAGGGTCCGCAGCACCCGTCGGTCCCGCGGAGTCCGTCCGGCCTGACGTGCCCGCCGGACCGTGTCCGTGCCGGGGTCTGAGGGGCGCTGCCGCAGCCGCCCGCCGGCCCGCACCGTCCGGGGCACCGGATGAGCGGCGCGGGCGCCGCGGACGGGCCCGGGACGGTCCTCGCGGTGGTCCACGAGGTGGCCCCGGCCACGCCCGGGAGCGTCCTGACCCTGGAACTGCGCGGGCTGCGCGACGACACGGACGCCGAACGGTTCGCCGCGTGGATCGCCGGGCGCCACCGCCGCCTCCAGATCACCGTGGAGGCCGCCGGGCCCGCCCGGCACACCCTGCGCATCCTGCCCGGACACCCCCCGCGGGGCACCGCACCGGCCCCCGCGCCGCTCGGCGCCGGGCTGCTGGCCGACCTCCTGGGCCCCGGCCCGGCCGCCGGCGAGCCCATCGCCCTGACCGGGTACCAGCGCGAGCTGCTCCTGAAGGCCGCCGCCGGCCCTCCCGGCCGGGGCCAGGACCTGGAACAGGTGTACTGGAACTGGTCCGGCCCCCTGGACCGGGACCGCTTCCACGCGGCCTGGCAGTCGCTGTGCGCACGGGAGTCGGTGCTGCGGGCCGCCGTGGACTGGACAGCGCTGCCCCGTCTGGTCCTGCACCCCCGCGCCGCCGTCGCCATCGCCCACCACACCCGCACCGCCACCGCCTGGCAGGACCTCCTCGAAGCGGACCGCGGCCGCGCCCTGGACCCGGCCCGCCCGCCGCTGCTGCGCCTGGCCGTGCTGGAGGGTCAGGCGCACGAGCCCGCCCGGATCCTGCTGACCTGCCACCGCGCCCTGCTCGACGAGTACGGGGTCCACCTCCTGCTCCGCGAGTTCTACCGCGCCTACCTGGCCGGGGGAGACCTGCCGGGCGGCGAGCGCCGGCCCGACCTGCGCGACCACGCCCGCTGGCTGGCCCGCCAGGACGCCGCCGGCGCCCGTGAACTGTGGACGCGCACCGCGCCCCCCGCCCGCCCCGCGACCGCCGTGGGCCGCCCCGGCCCCGGCACCGGCCACAGCGGCGCCGGACGCCGCCCCGCTCAGCGCCGACGAGGCCGACGCCCGCGCCCGCCAGCTCATCACCGAGGCGTACGCCCCGCCGACCTCACACCGCGACGAGACCC
>NZ_JBEOXU010000242.1:0-6090 GCF_040296725.1 Streptomyces sp. NPDC002044 | reverse complement strand
CCGGCCGCTGCCCCAGACCAGTTCCCCGAGCGCGCCGAGGTTGGCGTCGTTGTCCACGTACACGGGCACCCCGAGGCGCTGCGAGAGCTCCTGGCCGCCAGGGTGGTGACCAGGGCCAGCAGCTCCGAGGTCCACTCCTGCGGCCACTCGGCCGGACCGAGCGCCTCCAGTCCGTCGGCGGCGGGGTCCCGGTGCGCGTCGCGCGCGGCGAACCAGGACTCCAGCACCCGGGCGCCCTGGACCTCGTACTCCCAGGCCCCGGGCGGGACGGGCGAGACGGTGCCGGCGCCCAGGCTCAGCGTCTGGCTCCCGGCGTCGTACGCGATCGCGTGCGGCCACCCGGCCACCGCCGAGCGGACGTACGGGCGCCGCCCGCCGGGCAGCCGGGGCGGCTCTCCGCGTGCCCCGCGCAGCTGGACGGCGAGCAGCCGGTGCCCCAGGTCCAGCCCGGCCCGCCAGCGCTCCGCCGTGGCGGCGAGCGGCACCTCGTACCCCCGGGGGCCGGGGCGGCCCGCCGCGAGGATCCAGCACAGCACGTCCTCCGGGGTGGCCCAGCCGCCGTACTGCCCGCCGAGGAGGGGCAGCAGGCCCGGCGCGAGGTTCGGTTCGGCGCCGCCCGGACGCCGGTGCAGGGGGCGGACACGGACGACCCGCCCGGCCGGCAGGTGCGCGGTGACGAGCGGCTCCGGGCCCTCGGTCAGGAACAGCTGATGTCCGTCCAGCACCCGCCAGAGCTCGGGGCGGGCGCTGTCGATCAGCCGCTGGTCGGGCAGCAGCCACTGCTCGTCGAAGGGGGCGCGAAGCACCCGTACGGGGTCGGGGCAGGGGCCCGGACCGTCGGCGAACCGGGTCGTGGCCGAGCGCTGGCCGGGCAGGGCCGCGGCGCCGGCGGCCGGGGTGCGGCTGCGGCTCGGGCGGAACAGCCGTTCGCGGTCGGCTCCTTCGGCGCCGGTCAGGGCGGCCCAGCGGGCGCGCAGGACGGCCGGGTCGGGCGCGGCCACCCAGTCCCGGCCGAGGCGCAGGCCGCCCGTGGCCCAGGGCATCAGATCGTCCAGCAGCGGTACGTCGTCGCTCACGCCGCCGATGGTAGCGACGACACCCGGCGGCCGGGCTGCGTCCCGGCCGAAGCGTTACGCTCCTTGTGTAGCCGTACGTCCTGAATCGACCCAGGAGAGAGATGGGCATGAGCCAGTACGACGAATACTCGACTCCGTCGCAGGCCGAGGGCGAGCGCCTCGACGAGGACATGGACGAGGCCCAGCGCGCGCAGCGGCGCCACCCCCGGACGACGCGCACCACCCCGTCTCAGGCGGAGGGGGAGCGCACCGCGGAGGACGACGCCCAGCAGGGCTGAGGCTGCGGCCGTCGTGGCCGTCGTGGCCGTCGTGGTCGCTGTGGTGGCGGTGGTCGCTGAGGTGCGGGGGCGCTTGGGGCGTTGGCCGTGAGCGTCGCGCCGACGGGCCCGCGCCCCGTCAGTGCGCGTCCACCGTCACGGTGAAGGAGAAGCGGTCGCCGCGGTAGCGGATGCGGGCCACGTCCACGACCCGGCCGTCCTCGTCGTACGTCACACCCGTGTAGTGCAGGATCGGGCTGAGCAGCGGGACCTGGAGCAGTTCCGCCGTCTCCGGGTCGGCGAGCCGGGCCTCGATCGTGTCGGTGATCCGGCTGATCCGCACCCCCGCGATGTCCCGCAGGACCTTGGTCATCGGCCACCGTTCGAGATCGGCGGGCCGTACGGCGGCGGCGAACTCGGGCAGGACCGCGTTCTCCGCCCAGTTGGTCGGCTCCCCGCTCTCGCGGTCGTGGCGCAGACGGCGGTAGGTGACCACCTCGGCCGTGTCCGGGAAGTGCTCCAGCAACTCCCCGGCCACGGCCGTGCGCCCGTGGCCGAGAATCGTCGTACGGTCCCCCGACTGCTGGGCGACGATCGCGTCGACCGAACCCAGCAGACGTACGGGGGCGCCGCGCAGCGCACCCGGCTCGATGAAGGTGCCGCGCCGCCGGTGCCGGCTGATCAGTCCCTCGCCCTCCAGCTCCTTGAGGGCCTGCCGCATGGTCAGCACGCTCACCCCGTAGTGCCCGGCGAGCTGCTCCTCGGTGGGCAGGCGCAGCGAGGCGTCCGGGGTGCGCCCGAGTATCGAGGCGCGCAGCGACTGGGACACCTGGTACCAGAGCGGGAGCTTCCGGTTCAGTACCAGCGAGTCGGGGGCGAAGGCGGTCACGGGTGGTTCTCCGTAGGGCTGGACAGGGGGAGAGCGGCGGCGGAGGTGAGCGTACGCAGGCCGGGTCAGGCGCGGAAGTGGCGCTGCAGTCCCCGCCAGACGTCGTCGTAGCCGCGCTGGAGGTGGTCCGCGCCGGCCGCCTGGGCGGTGGTGGTGATCGGCCAGCGGGTCTCGAACATGAACGCCAGGCCGTCGTCGATCTTCTGCGGCTTCAGCTCGGCGGCGCTCGCCCGGTCGAAGGTCTCCCGGTCCGGGCCGTGCGCGGACATCATGTTGTGCAGCGAGCCGCCGCCGGGGACGAACCCCTCGGCCTTGGCGTCGTAGGCCCCGTCGATCAGGCCCATGTACTCGCTCATCACGTTGCGGTGGAAGTAGGGCGGGCGGAAGGTGTCCTCGCCGACGAGCCAGCGCGGGGCGAAGACCACGAAGTCCACGCCCGCCAGCCCCGGGGTGTCGGACGGCGAGGTCAGGACGGTGAAGATCGACGGGTCGGGATGGTCGTAGCTGATCGAGCCGAGGACGTTGAACCGGCGCAGGTCGTAGACGTACGGGACGTGCGTGCCGTGCCAGGCGACGACGTCGAGCGGAGAATGGTCGTAGGCCGCCGACCAGAGGTTGCCGCAGAACTTGTTGACGACCTCGGTCGGGCGGTCGAGCAGGCCCGGCTCCTCGTACGCGGCCACCGGGGCCCGGAAGTCACGGGCGGCGGCGAGACCGTTGGCGCCGATCGGGCCCAGGTCGGGCAGCTCGAAGGGCTGCCCGTAGTTCTCGCAGACGTACCCGCGGGCGTCGGCGTCGAGCAGTTCGACGCGGAACCGCACGCCGCGGGGGATCAGCGCCACCTCGCCCGGCCGGGCTGCGAGCAGGCCGAACTCGGTCCGCAGGAGCAGCCCGCCGCGCTCGGGGACGATCAGCAGCTCGCCGTCGGAGTCGCTGAACACCCGGTCGTCCATCGAGGCGTTGGCGGCGTAGAGGTGGATGGCCATGCCGGTGCGCTGGGTCGCGTCGCCGTTCCCGCCGACGGTCCACAGGCCGGCCAGGAAGTCGGTGCCGGGCGCCGGGGCGGGCAGCGGGTTCCAGCGCAGCCGGTTCGGATCCGCGGGGGCGTCGGTGAAGGGGGCGGTGCGCAGGGCCCCGTTGTCGACCCGGGTGAAGGGCGGGTGCGCGGCCGAGGGGCGGATCCGGTAGAGCCAGGAGCGGCGGTTGTGGCTGCGCGGCTCGGTGAAGGCACTGCCGCTGAGCTGCTCGGCGTAGAGGCCCAGGGGCGCGCGCTGGGGCGAGTTCCGGCCGAGCGGCAGGGCGCCGGGGACGGCTTCCGAGCTGTGCTCGTTGCC
Organism: Streptomyces sp. NPDC002044; assembly: GCF_040296725.1. Classification (NCBI taxonomy): domain Bacteria; kingdom Bacillati; phylum Actinomycetota; class Actinomycetes; order Kitasatosporales; family Streptomycetaceae; genus Streptomyces; species Streptomyces sp. NPDC002044. The sequence goes on along the minus strand of NZ_JBEOXU010000242.1, from coordinate 2,534 downwards.
GAAGCCGCCGAGGTACTCCAGCGCCTCCGCCGTCTTTCTGGCCCGCTCGCTGCCGGACTGCTCGCTCATGTGCCGCTCCCGCTCCTTCGAAGGAATCCTATGGGTGACAGTAGGATTCCGCGGCCTCCACGTCAACGGCGGCTTTCGGTCGGTGCGGACGGCGGGGGCGCCGGGGCCGCGGACCGCCGCCGCCCGGCCCGGGCCGAACGGATTCCCGCACGGGCGGAACGGATTCCCGCACGGGGCCGAACGGATTCCCGCACGGGCGGAACGGATTCCCGCACGGGGCCGAACGGATTCCCGCACGGGGGGATCCCAAAAGATGAACAATGCTCTACTCTCTCGCGCATGTCGTGGACCCGCAGGTTTCCTGCCGTGCCGGCGGTGCTCCTCGCCGCCCTCCTCGCCCTTCTGTCCCTCTTCGCCGCCGCCCCCACGGCCCAGGCCCACGAGGAGCGGCCCGTCACCCTCCCCGACGGCACCGGATCCGTACCCGTGTACCGCGCCGGGGAGCCCGACCTGCTGGTCTGCAAGACGGACCGGCCCGCCTTCGAACGCCGCGTGTCCGCCTTCCCCGAGGCGCTGCGGCAGCGCAACCTCGCCCTCTACGAGCGGTGCGAGAAGACCGGCTACCGCCACCTCCAGGAGGCCGTGGACGCCGTCGACCGGCCAGGGATGAACATCGCGATCCTCCCCGGCCTCTACGAGGAGGAGCCCTCCCTCCCGAAGCCCGTCGGCGAGTGCGCCGCACTGAAGGCCCCCGACTCCTCGCTCGGCTACCAGATCCTCAGCTACGAGCAGCAGGTGCGGTGTCGGCACAACCAGAACCTCGTCGCCATCCTCGGCAAGACGAATCTCCAGATCGAGGGCACGGGAGCCTCACGGCTGGACGTGGTCATCGACGCCAAGTACCAGAAGCTGAACGCCGTCCGCGCCGACCAGTCCAATGGTGTCTACTTCCGCAACTTCACCGCCCAGCGCACCACGTTCAATTCGCTGTACGTGCTCGCGGGTGACGGCTTCGTCATCGACGACGTACTGACCCGCTGGAACGACGAGTACGGCTTCCTGACCTTCGCCAGTGACCACGGGCTCTACAAGAACTGCGAGTCCTACGGGAACGGCGACTCGGGCATCTACCCCGGCAGCGCCTCCGACATCAACGACGGCCGAGGCTACGAGGTCCCCCGGTACTCCATCGAGATCACCGGCTGCCGCAGCCACCACAACATGGTCGGCTACTCCGGCACCGCGGGTGACTCGGTCTGGGTGCACGACAACGAGTTCGACCAGAACATGGGCGGCGCCTCGATGGACAGCGCCTTCCCCGGCCACCCCGGACTCCCGCAGAACCACGCCAAGTTCGAGCGGAACCTGATCCACGACAACAATCAGGACTACTACCGGTACGTCGCCGACGGCACCTGCGCCAAGCCGCCGGCCGAACGCGGCTACGAACAGGGCGTCGTCTGCCCCCAGATCTCCATGCCACCGGGCAGCGGCATCATCACCGCGGGCGGCAACTGGAACCTGTACGAGGGCAATTGGGTGTACGGGCACCAGCGGGCCGGCTTCTTCCTCAGCGCCGTCCCGGCCTTCGTCCGCGGCGAGGAGGCATGGTCCAAGCAGACGGACACCTCCCACCACAACCGGTACGCCGGAAACGTGATGGGCAAGGACAAGGCGGGCGCCGCCCGGCCCAACGGCATGGACGTGTGGTGGGACGGCCAGGGGCGCGGCAACTGCTGGCAGGACGGCCCCGACGGCTCCACCCCGGGCACCGTCCCGCAGTGCGGCGCCGCCCGCGGCGACCTCACCGGGGCCTCGGCCCGGCTGGTGGGCGAACCGGTCAAGCTGGTCCAACTGCTGGTCTGCGCCGACTACAGCGTCCAGGCGCGCAAACTCCCGGCCGGCTGCGACTGGTACGGCGCACGCGGCCTGGAGCGGGTCGAGACCCAGATCGCGCTGGCCGTGGCGGCGGTGCTGCTGCTCGTCGGCGGCGTGCTGTGGCGGCGGCGCCTGCGCGGTTCCCGCCTGGGCACGATCGCCTCGCTCCTCGGCCTGGCCGGGCTCGCGCTGGACGTGGCGGGCTCCACCACGGGGCTGGTCGCCACCTTCGTCCCGGCGCTGGCACTGCTCCTCCTCGGGCTGTGGTGGACGGGCGCCGGCCTGGCCCTGCGCGCCGACCGCCCCTGGCTGGCCCGCCTGACCCTGCTGCTGGCCGGGCTCACCCTGCTCGACGCCTTCGACAAGGCGGTCCTGATGATCCCCTGGACCCCCCTGAGCCCCGCCTGGGTACGGGCCCTGGTGGCGCTGGTCTGGGTGCTCTGGGCGGTAGTGGCCTCAGCCAGCCCCGCCACTCCGGCCCCGGCCGGCCCGGGCACTCCGGCCGCCGCCACCGCGCCCGTCCCCGCACCGGCGGTGGCCGCGGGGGGCGGCCCCGTCCCGGTCCAGGAACCAGAGCAGCGTGAGGCGGGTGTCGACCCCCTCGACCTGCTTGACGTACGTCATCCGGTCGCCCGGCAGCGGTGTCG
>NZ_JBEOXU010000241.1:0-6136 GCF_040296725.1 Streptomyces sp. NPDC002044 | reverse complement strand
GAGCGGTTCCTCGCCGCCTCCCTGCCCTCCGGCGCCATCTCGCACCTGAACTACGCCCAGAAGGTGGCGCAGATGCCGATGGTGCCACCCGCGCCGGACGGGGCGGCCGCGTACCGGGACGAGATCCCGCGCCAGCTCCCCTCCGACACCTCCGACTTCGTCGGAGACGAGGAGCAGATCGCCCGGATCGAGCGGACGCTCCTCGGCGAGGGCGGCCAGCGGGCGGTCGGGCTGGCCGTGGTGGTGGGCAAGCCGGGCACCGGCAAGTCCACCCTGGCCACGCACATCGCCCACCGGCTCAGCGAAACCGGCTTCCCCGACGGCCAGTTGTACTGCGACCTGCGCGGTACGGGCGCTCCCGCGACCTCGGCCGAGGTACTGGGCCGGTTCCTGCGGGCGCTCGGCATCCCGGGCGCGGTGATCCCCGAGTCGCAGGACGAGCGGGCCGAGATGTACCGGACCCTGCTGGCCTCCCGCCGGATGCTGGTGGTGCTGGACGACGCGGCGTCCGAGAGCCAGATCCGGCCGCTGCTGCCGGGCAGCCGCACCTGCGCGGTGCTGGTCACCAGCCGGGTCCGGCTCACCGGGCTGCCCGGTGCGCACCGGATCGAGCTCGACGTCATGAGCACCGAGCACGCGCTGGAGCTGCTGGTCCGGGTCATCGGCGCGGACCGGGTGGAGCGCGAGGGGGCGGCGGCCGAGGCACTGATCCGGACCGTGGGCGGCCTGCCGCTGGCGCTGCGGATCGTGGCCGCCCGGCTGGCGGCCCGCGCGCACTGGACCCTGGCCTCGATGGTGCACCGGCTCGCCAACGAGCGGCACCGGCTGGACGAGCTGACCCACGGCGAGCTGACGATGCGGGCCAGCCTCTCCCTCACCCACGACGGGCTGGCCGCGCCGGACCGCCGGCTGCTGCGGCTGCTGAGCCTCGCGAAGGGACCGACGCTGCCGGGCTGGCTGCCCGGGGCGCTGCTCGACGACGACCGGCCCTTCCCCTCCGACCTCCTCGAACCGCTGGTCGACGTACAGATGCTGGACGTGGTCGGGGTCGAGTCCACCGGCGGCTTCCGCTACCGGTTCCACGAGATCATCCGGGTGTTCGCACGGGAGCAGCTCGCCGAGCACGACGAGCCGGCCACCCAGGCGGCGGCGCTCGGCCGGATGCTGGGCGGCTGGCTGTCGCTGGCCGAGCAGGCCCACCGGCGGATCTACGGCGGGGACTTCACGGTGCTGCACGGCAGCGCTCCGCGCTGGGAGCCGCCGCCCGCCTGCGTCGACGAGCTGCTGGTGGACCCGCTGGAGTGGCTGGAGAGCGAGCACGCCAACCTGGTCCAGGCGGTCGAACACGCCGCCGAGGCGCGGATGGACGAGCTGTGCTGGGACCTGGCGACGACCCTGACGACCCTGTTCGAGGGCCGGGGCTACTTCGACGAGTGGGAGCGTACGCACCGGCTGGCACTGGAAGCCGTCCGGGCCGCCGGGAACAAGCGCGGCACGGCCGCTCTGCTCAGCTCGCTCGGCGTCCTCCACCTCGGCCGCAGCCAGAAGGAGGAGTCGCGGACGGCACTGACCGCGGCGCTCGGGCTGTTCCGGGAACTGGACGACCGCCACGGGCTGGCCCTGTGCAACCGGGACCTGGCGCTGCTGGAGCGGATGCGGGGCAACGAGGAGCACGCGCTCACCCTGTACGACCGGGCGCTGCGGGATTTCGACCGGGTCGGTGACGTGGTGGGCCGGGCCATCGTCCTGACGCAGAGCGCGCAGATCTGGATGGTGCGCGGACAGTCCTCGGCCGCGCAGGACCGGCTGGACGAGGCGCTCGGCATCTACCGTTCGGTGGGCTACACGGGCGGCCAGGCGCGGACGCTGCGCCGGGCGGGGCAGTTGTCGCAGTCCCAGGGCGAACACGAGCGTGCGGTACGGACGTTCAGCGAGGTGCTGGAACTGTGCCGGGACAGCGGTGATGTGATCGGCGAGGGACACCTGCTGCGGGATCTGGGTCACGCGCACGCGGAGCTGGGGCGGGGAGAGTCGGCCCGGGGGTTCTACGCGCAGGCGCTGTCGGTCCGCGAGCAGATCATGGACCAGGGCGGCGCGGCGGTGGTGCGGCTCGACCTGGCGCGGCTGCTGATGGCGGGGGGCAACGCCCGTGAGCGGTCCCGTTCCCGGGAACTGCTGGAAAGCTCGGTCCGGGTGTTCCGCGAGCGGCGGATGGATACGGAACTGGCTGAGGCACAAGGGCTGTTGGATTCGGCTCCGCTGCCCTCTCGGGTGATCGGTCCGGTGCTGGGCCAGGCGTTCGTCCCGCTCGTGGGGTCGGCGCCTGCCGCTGCCCTGGGCTCGATGTCGGGTCCGTCCGTGAACCCGGCTCTGGGTTCGGACGCCGTCCGCGCACCGGCTACGGAATCCGCGGCCGGGGTGTGACGTCGGGAGCGGTTCGGGACCGGGCCGGGGTGTGACGTCGGGGGTGTGACGTCGGGGACCGGATCGGGGGCCGCGTCAGTCCCACGGGTTGGTGTCGGTGGAGGTGCTCGGCGAGGGGGTGGCCGTCGGGCCGGTGACGCCGGCCGTGGTGGCGGGGGCGGCCGGGCCGTCGGCCTGGGCGACCTGGGTGCCGAGTACGGCCGCTCCGGCGATGGCGACGGTGACGAGGGCGGTGCGGAAGCCGGCGGTGAGCGTCATCTCTGATTCCCTTTCATCGGTGCGCTCCGGGTTTTCCGGGGCGCTTCCTTCGTTCTGGGCATCACGTTAGGAACAGCCGGAATCCCCGCACCGGCCCCGCTCCTATCCCCGCGCTATCACGCTTCTGGAGAGGTGACGGGGACGGCGTAGACCGGTGATAGCGGCGTCGTAGGCGGGTGGGGAGCGGGGCTCCGGGGGTGATAGGGGCGCCTGCCGGGGGCTGTTCGCGCGGGGATGCCGGGGCGATAGCGCGCTGCCGACGATGGGAAGCAGGAACCGGGCCGGGCCACGCGGGCCCAGCCGTTCCCCACCACCACCGCCGGGAGCGCACATGAACAGCACGGCCGCCGTCGACGCCGCCCTCACTTCGGTACGGGACACACCCCGTCTGGGCATGCTGATCAGGACCCACCGACTGCGGATCGGCCTCACTCAGCGGGAGTTGGCCGACCTTTCCACGATCAGCGTGCGGGCCATCCGCGATCTGGAGCAGGGCAAGGCGAGACGGCCCCGCCCCGACACGGTCCGTCTGATGGCCGACGCGCTGCGGCTGGGCGCCCGGGCCCGGACCGCTCTGGAGGCCGCCGCGCAGCAGGGCCGGGCGACCGGAGCGGGCTGGGAGCGGCCGCCGGCGCCGCCGACCGCCCTGCACCCGATGGTGGGCCGGGAAGCCGAGGCGTCGGTGCTGGAACGGGAGCTGGCCTCGGGGGCGGAACGGCTGGTGCACCTGGTGGGGCTGACCGGGGTGGGCAAGACGCGGCTGGCGCTGTCGGTCGCAGAGCGGCTGCACGGCGCCGGGATACCGGTGCTCTGGTACGCCTTCCCCGGCGCGGCGGCCGATCACCTGGGCTGCGCCGAGGGCGAGTCGGCGGTCCTGGCCGCCTCGGCGGCGGCCGAGCTGTACTCCCCCGCCCCCGCACCGTGCGCGGACGGCGGCACCCCTGCGCTCGACGGCGGGCGTGCGGGCGGTGCGGGCGACGGCGGCGGGGGACCCACCGGCAGGTCCCCCGCCGCGGGTACGGTCGGCCCCCTCGCCGGCGCCGTCGACTCCCTCGCCGAACTGCTGGGTGACCAGCCTGCGTTGCTGGTGCTCGACGGAGCCCCCGCGGGCCCGCTCCGGTTCGACCGGCTGACCGGGCTGCTGCGCGCCTGCCCCGGGCTGCGGCTGCTGGTGACCTCGGACCAGCCGTGGGAGGTGCCCGGCGAGCGGATCTTCCTGCTGGCCCCGCTGGAGGTGCCGGCCGACGGCGTGGTGGACCCGGCGGCCCCGGCGGTCCGGCTCTTCCTCGACCACGTCCGGCGGGTTCGTCCGGAGTTCGCGCCGACGGCGGCCGACGCGGAACGGGCCGCGCGGGTCTGCCGGCGGCTGGACGGACACCCGGGGGCGCTGGCCGCGGCCGCCTCCTGGCTGGTGGTGTGCGACCTGACCGCCCTGTGCCGCGGTCTCGACGAGGACCCGGTGGCCCTGCTCGACCACCTCGGCGGGCGGGCGGGCACGGCCGGCTTCCGGGGGGCTCTGGGGCAGCGGCTGGACCGGCTCTCACCCGCCGCCCGCGGGCTGCTGGAGGCGCTGTGCGCGGGCGCCGGGGACGAGTTCGACCTGGCCGGGATCACCGCCCTGGCCGCTGTCGCGGGCAGACCGGGCACCGGTCTGGCGGAGGCCGGCCGGATGCTGCGCGAGCTGCTGATCAGTGGTGTCGTACGGGCCGCGCACGAGGGCGGAAGCTCCCGCTTCCGGGTGCTGGGCCTGGTCCGGGCCACCTGCCGGGCTCCGCGCGCGGCTGCCGCCACTGCCGCCTGAACTGCTCGCCGAGTGCCGGAGCAACTGCCGCAGGGCCGGGGGGCCCGCCGGTTGGATGACGTACGGCCGGACCACGCAGCAGATCTCGTACCAGCACGTGAACAGATCTCGACCGCCCGCCACGGAGACCATTTTGAGGAGCCCGCACATGTCCACCGAGCCGTCTGAACAGAGCAGCGCCGCGCAGGGGCCGGCCGCTGTGCGGGTGCCGCTGTCGGCGGCGCAGCGCGACATCTGGATGGCCCACGGGCTGGACGCGTCCGGCTGCCGCTACAACATCGGCGAGTACCGGGAGATCCTGGGCGACCTCGACGCGGGGCTCCTCGCCCGGGCCTGGTACCAGCTGGCCCGCGAGGCGGACTGCCTGCGCATCCGCGGCACCGGTTCGGACGAGGAAGGGAACGGAGCCGGGGACAGAGCCGGGGACGGCACGGGGAACGGCGACGGCGGCCTGTGGCAGCTGGTCCACGCCGAACCGGGCTCACGGGAACTGGAGTTGCTGGACCTGAGCGAAGAGGCGGACCCCGCCGCGGCCGGCCGGGCCTGGATGGCGGCGGAGCTGGCCCGCCCGTTCGACCTGGAGGGCGGCTGGCTGACCCGGCACGTCCTGATCGCCGCGGGCACGACGGAGCGGGGCGAGCGCCGCTGGTTCTACTTCCACGCCTTCCACCACCTGGCCGTCGACGGCATGGGCATCGCCCTGATGGACCGGCGGCTGGTGGAGCTGTACGAGCGGGCCGCGGCCGGTGAGCCGTGGGGGCCGAGCCCGTTCGGGACGATGGCGGAGCTGCTGGCCGAGGACGAGGCGTACCGGACGTCGCCGGAGGCAGCCGCGGACCGGGCGCACTGGGCCGCCCACCTGGTCGGGCTGCCGCAGACGCCGCGGCTCGGCGAGGGCCGCAGCGGGCGTACGGCGCCGGGCGCGCTGCCGTTCGTACGGCGCACGGTGGTACTGCCGGCGGCGCGGGCGAACCGGCTGCGCGAGGTGGCGCGGGCGCACCGGGCGCCGTGGACGATGCTGGTGATCACGCTGGTCGGGGCTTACGTGCACCGGGTGGGCGGGAGCACCGAACCGGTGCTGGGCCTGCCGGTGACGGGCCGGCGTACGGAGCTGGCGCGGCGCACGCCGGGCATGATGTCGAACGTGGTGCCCCTGCGGGTGCCGGTGGCGCCGGACGGGACGGCGGCCGAGCTGCTGTCGGCGGTGGTGGCGGAGACCCGGCAGGGGCTGGCGCACCAGCGCACCCGGTACGAGGACATCTGCCGGGACCTGGGTCTGGGCGAGGCGGAGCGGCGCATCTCGGCTCCGCTGGTCAACATCATGGCGTTCACGCCCGGGATGCGTTTCTGTGGCTTCCCGACCACGCAGCACAACCTGAGCAACGGTCCGGTCGAGGACCTGGCGGTCGGCGTGTACGACCTGGGGCCGGAGGGCGGGCTGCGGATCGACTTCGACGCGGCTCCGGAGGTCTGCGACCTCGCGGCGGTGGCCGGGCACCAGGACCGGTTCCTGCGGTTCGTGGAGACGGCTGTGGAGTCGCTGGAACTGCCCCTCTCCGAGCTGGAGTTGCTGGGTGAGGCCGAGCGGCGTCAGGTGCTGGAGGAGTGGACGGGCACGCGGGCCGACATCGGCGCGGCGACCCTCGTCGACCG
>NZ_JBEOXU010000240.1:0-6231 GCF_040296725.1 Streptomyces sp. NPDC002044 | reverse complement strand
GGGACGTGGTCGTTCGAGGCGTTCGCCATGATCTCCCGGCGGCCGATGATCGGGTCCCAGACGAGGTCACCGAAGATCCGCCGGCTTGTTCGGGGTGCCGCTGCTCGGGTTGGTGATCTTCCCGGCGGTCGCGCCGGAGGTCAGCGCCCCGGCCACGTCGGCCGGCGACGCGCCCTTGTGCCCGGCCAGGTAGACCGCCGCGGCACCGACGACGTGCGGGGTCGCCATCGAGGTGCCGGAGATGGTCTTCGTACCGGTGTCGCTGTCGTTCCAGGCCGAGGTGATGTCCGAGCCCGGGGCGTACAGGTCGACGACCGTGCCGAAGTTGGAGAACGAGGACTGCGAGTCGTCGGCCGCGCTGGAGGCCACCGTCACCGCCTCCGGAACCCGCGACGGCGAACCCTGGCCGGCGTCGGAGGACTCGTTGCCCGCCGCGACACCGAAGGTGACACCGGCGGCTATCGCCCGGCTGACCGCCTCGTCGAGCGCCTCGTCGGCGCCGCCGCCGAGGCTCATGTTGGCCACCGAGGGACCGCTGTGGTGCTGCGTGACCCAGTCGATGCCCGCCACGACCTGCTCGGTGCTGCCCGACCCGTTGTCGTCCAGCACGCGAACGGCGACGATCTTCGCCTTCTTGGCGACACCGTGGGACGTGCCCGCGATGGTTCCGGCGACGTGCGTGCCGTGACCGTTGCCGTCGTCGGCGATCTCGTCGTTGTCGATGGCGTCGAAGCCGTGCTCGGCCCGGCCGCCGAAGTCCTTGTGACTGATGCGCACGCCGGTGTCGATGACGTACGCCGTCACGCCCTCACCTCCCGAATCGGGGTAGGTGTACTTCTTGTCCGCTGCGGTCTCCTCCTGGTCGATGCGGTCCAGGCCCCACGAAGGAGGGTTCTCCTGCGTGGCCTTGATGGTGAACTTCTTGTTCTGGACGACCTTGTCCACGGTCGGGTCGGCGGCCAGACGCCTGGCGTCCGTCTCCGAAAGCCCCGATGCGGAGAAGCCGTTGATGGCAGATGCGTATTCGCGCTGCACCTCGCCCCCGTACTTCTTGGCAAGTGCCTTCTTGTCCGCCGACTTGTCGAGGATGACGATGTAACTGCCGCTCAGCGCACCGGGGGCGCCCAGTCCGTAGACCGTCCCCTCGGCCGGGGTCGCAGCACCGGCGAGAGGGGAGAGCAACAAGGTCACGCCGGCTGCCGTCGCGGCTCCCGTGACGACCGCCAGGACCCGAACTCCGCGGGAACGGGTGCGTGCGTGCTTGTGAGTTGACATGTAGAGGGTTCTCCTCGTGTTTGACGTGTGGGGCGTCAAGCGTTGTCGCGCAAACCCTCCGGAGCCGAAAGATCTCCGGGAGTTGATCGAAACCATGGTCGATTCGCGGAGGTGATTCAAGGTCACTTCGGCCCTGGGGGATATTCAACAAGGTTTCTTAAAGGGAACTCCTCGTCCGCTCCTCGGAACGGGCACACTCTTCGAACCTTCTGCACGGGATGGACACTTCTCGTGTGCGTTCGCGAATGCCTCTCCCCGCCGGTCGTGGGATCCTGGAGCCGGGGACCGCGAGCGGGCGGGCGGAGCCGGCATGGGCAGGGACACGGATACGGGCGCCGACACGGTGGACGGCGGCGACGACGACGCGGGAGCCCGCGGGCACCCCTCGGCACTCGCACAAGCCATCGCGGAGGTACGCGCCGGGACGGGCCCGACGGCGGCGACGGCCCGCCGGGCCGTCCGGGTCACCCTCGCCGCATGTACCGGCTTCTACGTCTTCCTGTACGTGCTGGACCGCCCCGTCTCCGCCACGTACGCCCTGTTCGCCGCCGTATCCCTCGCCGCCCTGTCCCGGATCCCGGGCACCGGTCGCCAGCGGGCCGCCCAGATCGCGCGGGTCCTGCCCGTGGCCTGCGTCCTGGTGACGATCGGCACCTTCCTGGCCGTGCGCACCTGGACCGCCGTCGCCGGCATGCTCGTCATCGGCTTCTGCCTGGCCTTCGCCTCGGCGGGCGGCCCGCGCCCCGCCGGCGCGGCGCCGGGCCTCCAGCTCCTCTACATCCTTCCCTGCTTCCCGCCGTACCTGCCGGGCGCCCTCGGCGAGCGGCTGGCGGGCGCCGTGGCCGGCATCGTGCTGCTGGTCCTCGCCGAGGCGTACGTGCTGCCCGACCCGCGCCTGCCCACCTACCGGGACCGCGCCGCCGACGCCGCCACGACCGCCGCCCGGTGCGCCGCCGCGCTGCGGGAGCCCCCGTACGCCCTGCCCGCGCCGCTCGTCGAGCTGGCCGGAGCCGCCGGGGAGGCACTGCGGCCGTCCCACGTCCCGGAGGGAGAGCGCCCGGCCGGCCCCGGGGTGCACGAGCGCGCACTGGCGCACACCGGACTCGCCGCGCGCACCCTGCTGGTCCGGCTGAGGGCCCTGCCCGGCCCGCTCGCCGGAGCCCGCCCCGGCCCCGCGGGCCTGGCGCTGATCCGCTCGGTGGAGCGCTCCGCCCGGGCGACCGCCGCGCTGCTGTCGGACGGTCCCACCGCGGAGGACGCCGGGAGCGCGGAGCGGGGGCTGCGGCACGACCGGGCCGGGAGCGCGCGCCTCCTGCCGCCCGTCCCGGGCGACCGCCGCCGCCAGGCGGCGCTGCTGGAGGTGGCGGACGCGGCGCTGGTGCTCGGCACGGCCGCGGACCTCGCCGTCCGCGGGCGCGACGCCCTCCCGGAGGGCGATCCCGGCCGCTTCTGGTACGCCGGAATGAGCACGCTCCGGCTGTGGTGGATCCGGCTGTCGGGGCACGCGGGACCCCGGTCAGTCCACTTCCAGAACGCCGTACGGATCAGCCTGGCGCTCGCGGCCGCCCGCACGGTGGCCGGGCTGGACTCGCTGCCGCACGGCTTCTGGGCGATGCTCGCGGTCCTCAGCCTGACCCGGACCACGGCCGTCCAGACCCGCGCCACCGTCCGCGCCGCCCTGACCGGGACCTGCCTGGGCGCCCTCGCCGCCGGAGGCGTCCTCACCCTCGCGGGCGAGGCGAGCCTGCCGTACGCCATCGCCCTGCCGCCGCTGATGCTCGTCGCCTTCTTCGTCGGCCCGGTGCGCGGCGTGGGCTGGGCGCAGGCGCTGTTCACGCTGGTCGTCGCGGTGGCGTTCGCGCAGCTCGCCCCGACCACCTGGCAGCTGGCCGAATACCGGTTCCTGGACGTGCTCGTGGGCAGCGTCATCGGCCTCGTCTGCGGTCTGCTGGCCTGGCCGCGGGGCGCCCACGACGAGGTGGGCCGGGCCGTGGCCCGGCTGCTGCGGGCCGCGGCCGCCGAGGTCACGACCGCCACGCGCGCCGTCACCTCGGGCGGCCGGCCGCCGGCGGACGGGCAACCGGCGGACGGGACCCCGGCCGGCGCAGCCGGCCCGTTCGGCGGCGACGACCCGGACGTCCAGCAAACCCTGGTGCTGGCCGAGTCGGCCTACGCCCAGTACCAGGGTGAGACGCAGCGCCCGGCGGGCCCGGGCCCGGACTGGCAGAGCGCGCTGATGGCCGGACACCACGTGCTGTGGGGCGCCCGCAGGGTGCTGGCGGCGGTGGACGGAGCGCCGCCCGACCACCGGGCCGACGCCAGGGTGCGGGCGTACGGTGCCTGGGTGGCGGAGGGTTTCGGGCTGGCCGCGGCCCGGTTCGACGTACCGAAGGACGCGCGGAACCGTGCGGCACCCCGCCCCGGCCCCGGCGCGGTCGCGGGTGTGGGTGCGGGCGGGCCGCAGGCGTCGGACGCCACCCTCGACGCGCCCCCGGTGTTCTTCACCGCCGTGGCGTGGCTGGACTCGCTCACCGCCGACCTGGCCCGCATGGCGGCCGCCCACGCGGTCGAGACCCCGCTGCCCGCGGCCGGCCGCCCCGGTACGGCCCGATCGGGAAGCCCGTCGCGAGGACGCGGAGGTTCGGTCGGATGATCGGACTGTTATCGTCCCGAACATGCCTGAGCTGATCACACCGACCCCGCGCCTGCGCGCTTCCTGGCTCGCCGCGCGCGAGGAGTGGGGCGACGGCGCCCACATGGACGGAGCGAGCCTCGGCTCCGACGACGACGTGGACAGCGCGGAGGGCTTCGCGGCCTGGGTGGAGCGGCTGCACGCGTACGGGGACCGTACGCTCCCGGTCGAGCAGGGGCGGGTCCACGCCACCTACTGGTGGATCACCGAGGGTGACACCTACCTCGGCGCCATCGACCTGCGGCACTACCTGAACGGCTTCCTGCTCGACGCGGGCGGTCACATCGGGTACAGCATTCGGCCCTCGGCGCGCCGGCGCGGGCTGGCGACCTGGGCCCTGGCCCAAGTCCTCTACGAGGCGCGGCTGCTCGGGATCGACCGGGTCCTGCTGACCTGCGACCCGGGCAACACCGCGTCGGTGCGGACGATCGAGCGCAACGGCGGCGTCCTGGAAGACGTACGGGACACCCTGATCGGCCCGAAGCGCCGGTACTGGATCGACCTCTAGACCGGCCACCGGGCCGACCGCCGGGCCGATCCGCGGTCCCCGTGACAGCACCCCTCCCGGCCTGATGGGATGGCCGGTGGGGGCCCCGGGCGGAGCCCCCACCGACCGTCCCGGCCTGCCGAGTGGAGGAACCGCGTATGCCGCAGAACCTGACCGTACGGGTGAAGGAACTGCTGGACGGCATGGGCCTCCACGGGGCCGGAGCCGAACTGGACGCGGGCCGGGCGGTCACCCTCTCCGTCGGCGCGGGCACCCTGATCACGATCATGAGGGTGGACGACACCCTGGTGCTCGGCGCGGCGCTCGCCGAGCACGACGAGCCGGTGCTGCTGCGGGCGGCCCCGGAACTGCTGGAGTTCGTCGCGCACACCACCCCGCCCCCGGCCTTCGCCGCCGGCTCCCTCGTCCTGGACACGGCGGGCCGGCCCTTCCGCCTCGGCGGCCACCTGGACCCGCAGGCCGTCGGCTCGCCGCAGGACGTGGCGGAGGCCCTCGGATTCCTCATCAACCTGCTGGAGTACGCGAACACCGCCACCGCCCGGGCCGCCGGCCGGAACCCGTGAGGGCGAGCCGCGAGCCGCGGCCCCGGCGCGGGGGGTGCCCCCATGGGTTTCGTCAAGCGTTGGGTAACGTCCGTGACGGCTGGCCTTGAGCCGGGGAAGCCCGGTTGACCAGGGGCAACGGCTTTGGTCGTTGAGTCTGGCGTTGTGGAACCGAAGGGGTTGTGGCGGATGAGGGTTCTGTTCTTTCCCGATGAGGATGGGGTGGACGTCTCGGGCGGTGCGGCGGAACTCGTTGTCCTGGCCCTCGCCCTCGCCGCGGGGAAGGGTGGCACGGTAGCCACCGCCTCGGCTGAACCGAGCTTCGGGGGCACTGAACTGACTTCGGTCGAGGTGGTGAGCACCAGCGGCCCGGGTGTCCGTATCCGAGTTGACGCGGAGCGCAGCGCTCTACTCATCGAGGGTGACCGGCTGGGCTTGACGGCTCTCGCTGACGAAGTTCAGTCGATCGCGGAGATGGACGACGGCGGGCACCAGCACATCGAGTACTTCCCGGATCACTACTACCTTGTCGCTGGGTCACTGGCCATGGTCGTAAACAGTCCTCACGGCGGCATGCCGACTCGATGAACGACTGATGGCAGTGGCTGGCCGGGTTCGCAGAAGGTTCCGTCGCGGAGCATCGCGAAGAGGACGTCGGCTCGTCGTCGGGCGCGGCAGAGCAGAGCAGGGCCGGGGGGTGGTGCTTCCCCTGGCTGATCTTCTTGTCGTATTAGGCCCGCGATGCAGGGTTCCCGAGGGCGGCAGACGCGGCCCATTGCGGAGCCACGAAAAGGGTAACGGGGGGGTGGACGCGGGGCCGGTGACGGTCGCGCACGGCGTCCCGGTCGGGAAGGGCCGCGCCGGACCGATGATTCCGTCCGGCCGTCGACGTCTACAGAAGCGACACGTCCTTCGCAGTGGGCGCAGGACACGTGACCAGCAGACGGGACACCACGACATGAGCGAGCCGGTGAAAGGCCCTGCCAGCTACTTCCCCTCCATCGAGAAGAAGTACGGGCGCCCGGTCGCGGAGTGGAAGGACCTGATCCGCTCCTCGCCGCTGACCGGACACATGGAGATCGTCTCCTGGCTGAAGGCCGAGCACGGGCTCGGCCACGGCCACGCCAACGCCCTCGTCGCGCACACCCTCGCGGAGGACGCCGGCAGGTGACCCGGCCGCGATGCCCGGCCGCGATGCCCGGCCGTGCGGGCGG
>NZ_JBEOXU010000239.1:0-6273 GCF_040296725.1 Streptomyces sp. NPDC002044 | reverse complement strand
GTCGCCCCGGGGCGCGTCACCCGGGGCCATCCCACCACGCACGCCGCACCCGGCCCCCGAAGCGGGGCGGGCGCGGCGCGGCGCTGCGCGGGGTCGGGCCGGGGGTCAGCCGGTGCGGTGGGCGGCGGCGTGGGCGGCGATGACGTCGGCGTAGTGGCGGCCGCTGGTCTTGACGGTGCGGCGCTGGGTCGCGTAGTCGACGTGGACCAGGCCGAAGCGCTTGTCGTAGCCGTAGGCCCACTCGAAGTTGTCCAGCAGGGACCAGGCGTAGTAGCCGGCCACGGGCGCGCCGCGGCGGGCCGCGCGGGCGCAGGCGGCGAGGTGGGCGGTCAGGTAGGCGGTGCGCTCGGGGTCGTGGACGCTGCCGTCGGGGGCGACGGTGTCGGCGTACGAGGAGCCGTTCTCGGTGATCCGGATCTCCTGGGCGCCGTACTCCTGGTGGAGCCGCATGATCAGGGTCTCCAGTCCGTCGGCGTCGACCTCCCAGTCCATGCCGGTGCGGGGGGCGTCCGGCCGGGCGATCTGGCGGGCGTGGGGGGCGGGGCCGTGCGGGTCGGCGGTGACGACTTGCGGGAAGTAGTAGTTCAGGCCGGTCCAGTCGAGGGGGGCGGCGATGGTGTCGAGGTCGCCGGGGCGCTCGGGGAGGTCCACGCCGTACACCTCGCGCATGTCGGCGGGGAAGCCGCGGCCGTGGACGGGGTCGAGCCACCAGCGGTTGACGTGGCCGTCCATCCGGCGGGCGGCGGCGCGGTCCGCGTCGCGGGCGGTGGCGGGTTCGACGGTGGAGAGGTTGTTGACGATGCCGATCCGGGCTCCGGGGGCGGCGGCGCGGACGGCCTGGGCGGCGAGGCCGTGGCCGAGCAGGAGGTGGTAGGAGGCGCGGACGGCGGCGGTGAGGTCGGCGGTGCCGGGGGCCATCTTGCCCTCCAGGTGGCCGATCCACGCCGAGCAGAGCGGCTCGTTCAGGGTCGTCCACTGGGTGACGCGGTCGCCGAGCCGCTCGGCGACGAGGCCGGCGTACGCGGCGAAGTGCTCGGCGGTGGCCCGCTCGGGCCATCCGCCGCGATCCTGGAGGGCCTGGGGCAGGTCCCAGTGGTAGAGGGTGACGGAGGGTTCGACGCCGGCGTCGAGCAGGCCGTCGATGAGCTGGTCGTAGAAGTCGAGGCCCTTGGCGTTGACGGGTCCGTCGCCTGCGGGCACGATCCGCGGCCAGGCGACGGAGAGGCGGTAGGCGTTCGTGCCGAGCTGCCGCATGAGGGCGATGTCGTCGCGCCAGCGGTGGTAGTGGTCGCAGGCCGTGTCTCCGGTGTGGCCGCCGTCGATGGCGCCGGGGACGCGGGAGAAGGTGTCCCAGATGGAGGGCGCGCGGCCGTCCTCGTCGACCGCTCCTTCGATCTGGTAGGCGGAGGTGGCGGTGCCCCAGGCGAAGCCGGCGGGCAGGGCGGCGAGGTCGACGGCCTGGGCGTCGGTGACGGGGAGGCTTTCGGAAAGGGTCATTTGACGGCTCCTGCCGTGAGTCCGGCCACCAGGTACTTCTGCAGCAGCAGGAATCCGGCGACGACGGGGATGCTGACGACGAGCGAGGCGGCCATGATCTGGTTCCAGTAGACGTCGTTCTGCGTGGAGTAGCCCTGCAGGCCGACGGCGAGGGTGCGCGTGGCGTCGTTCGTCATGACGGAGGCGAAGAGGACCTCGCCCCAGGCCGTCATGAAGGCGTACACGGCGACGGCGACGATCCCGGGGACCGCGGCCGGGATCACGACGCGGAAGAGGGCGCCGAGCGGGCCGCAGCCGTCGACGGTGGCCGCTTCGTCGAGGTCGCGGGGTACGGAGTCGAAGTACCCGATGAGCATCCAGATGGAGAAGGGGAGGGAGAAGGTGAGGTAGGTGAGGATCAGCCCGCCGCGCGAGCCGTAGAGCGCGACGCCGGTGCTGTTGCCGATGTTCACGAAGATCAGGAACAGCGGGAGGAGGAAGAGGATCCCCGGGAACATCTGCGTCGACAGGACGGTGACGGTGAACAGGCGTTTGCCGCGGAAGCGGTAGCGGCTGACCGCGTAGGCCGCGAACACGGCGATGACCACGGAGCAGACGGTGGCGGCGCCCGCCACGATCAGGGAGTTCACGAAGTACTTGGCGAGCGGGACGGTGTGCCAGATGTCGATGTACGGACGGATGGTGAGCCCGCTGGGGATCCAGCGGAACTCTCCGGCGACGTCCTTGAGCGGCTTGAGCGAGCTGGTGACCATCACGTAGACGGGCAGCAGGACGAAGCCGGACAGCAGGGTGAGGAACACGCCCCGGATCACCCGGAAGGACGGGGGCGGGTCGAGCGGGCTGCGCGCTCTAGCGGGCATCGGCGTCCTTCCGGCTGCGGCTGGTGAAGAGGAGGTAGCCGGCGGTGACCAGCAGGAGGAACAGCAGCAGGAGGACGGACATGGCCGATCCGGTGCCGAAGTTCCAGGTCACGAAGCTCGACTGGTAGATGTGGATGGAGATCAGGTCGGCGGCTTCGGGGGCCGATTTGCCGAAGAGCACGAACGGCGTGTTGAAGTCGTTGAAGGTCCACAGGAACAGCACGAGGATCAGGACCTGGTTGACGGCGCCGACCGAGGGCAGCGTGATCCGGCGGATCTGCTGCCAGATGCCCGCGCCGTCCAGGGCGGCCGCCTCGTAGAGGTCCCTGGGGATGTTCTGGAGGGCGGCCATCACGATGAGGAAGGCGAACGGCCAGCCCTTCCAGACGGAGACCGTCAGCAGGGCCCAGAAGCTGTTGTCACCGAGCAGCCAGAAGGTGTGCTCGGCGCCGCCGAGGCCGAGTTGGTCGTGCAGGAGGTGGTTCACCATGCCGTTGTCGCGCTGGAACATGAACGCCCAGGTGATGACGGCCGCGTACACGGGCAGGGCGTACGGGACGAGGAACAGCGCCCGCAGGATGCCGCGGCCGCGGAACGTCTCCTGCATGAACACGGCGGCCGCGGTGCCCAGCAGCCAGCACAGGCCGACCGAGAGCAGGGTGAACAGGCAGGTGGTGACGAACGAGCCGAGGAGGGCCTCGCCGACGGGCCGGTTGACGTCGACGGCGAGTTCGTAGTTGTCGAAGCCCGTCCAGGGGGCGCGGGACCAGTCGCGGATGTAGAACTGGGTGAGCTCGCGGAAGCTCATCGTGATGCCCATGACCATCGGGACGAGGTGGATGAGCAGTTCGAGGAGCAGCGCGGGCAGCAGCAGGAGGTAGGGCAGGGCGGCGCGGCGCAGGCGTCCCGGGCGGCGGACGCCTCCGGGACGTCGCGCGCGGGCAGGGGGGCGGGAGTCCCCTGCCTCGGCGTCGGGCAGGATCGTGGTGGGCGCGGAGGTCATCGGGCTCGGCTCAGTTCGACATCTGCTGCTGGGCCTTGGTGAGCCGTGTCCTGACCGATTCGGTCGTCACCGGGCGGCCGGCTGCGGCTTCGGCGAAGAGCTCCTTGACGGCGGTTCCGACGGCCGTCTCGAACTGCGACTCCTCGGGGACCTGCGGGAGCGGGGCGGCGCTGGTGGCCAGGGTGTCGCGCAGGACCGTGAGGTCCTCGCCGGCGAAGGCGATGTCGGTCTGGGCGGCCTTGACCGGCGGGACGGACCCATAGGTCTTGTTGAGGATCTTCTGCTCCTCGTCGCTGGTCATGAACTTCACGAACTTCAGGGCGCCGTCGATGTTGTCGGTGTTCTTGAAGACGGCCATGTTGATGCCGGCGACCATGGAGTTGGTGTTCTTCCCGGAGCCGGGGGTGCCGCCCGCGGGGACCGGGACCGGGGCCACGCCCCAGTCCCCCTCCTTCATGCCGTGCGCCTTGAAGCTGCTGGCGGCGCTCTGCCACAGGACCATGGCGGTCTTGCCGTTGGCGAAGTCCTGGAGGGACTGGTTCTTGTCGTACTCGGCATTGCCGGGCGCGATGATCTTGTCCTTGGCCATCAGGTCCACGTACTGCTTGACGGCGTCGACGTTGGCGGGGCTGTCGAAGGTGGGCTTGCCGGAGGCGTCGAAGAAGTCCGCGCCGTGCTGCTTGGCGAAGACGAAGGCCTGGTGGATGTTGTTGGAGAGGTTCGAACCCTCGGCGCCCAGGGCCCACTTACCGTCCTTGGACAGCTT
The DNA here is from genome assembly GCF_040296725.1 of Streptomyces sp. NPDC002044. Lineage (NCBI taxonomy): Bacteria > Bacillati > Actinomycetota > Actinomycetes > Kitasatosporales > Streptomycetaceae > Streptomyces > Streptomyces sp. NPDC002044. Next base: position 2,147 of record NZ_JBEOXU010000239.1, on the reverse strand, counting down.
CTGGCCGGTGGTGACCATCTCGTCCCAGGTGGCCGGGGGCTTCTCGATGCCCGCCTCCTGGAACATCTTCTTGTTGTAGTAGAGCGCGTACGACATCGAGTACAGCGGCACGGCCGCCGGGTCCTGGCCGGCGGCGCCCGCCGAGCCGATGGCGGACGCGACGAACCGGTCCTTGCCGCCGATGGCCTCGAAGTTCTGCGCGTTCCAGGGCAGCAGGGCTCCGGTGGCCTGCAGCGAGGAGGACCACGTGTTGCCGATGTTGAGGACGTCGGGGCCCTGACCGGAGGCGGTGGCCGCCAGGATCCGGTTGAGCAGGTCCGACCAGGGGACCACCTCGAGCTTGACCTTGATGCCGGTCTGCTCCTCGAACTTCTTCAGTTCCGGACCGAGCGTCGCCTGGTCCGCCGTGATGTCGGGGCCCTGGTTGGAGGCCCAGTAGGTGAGCTCCTTGGGGGCCGAGTTGGAGCCGCCCTCGTTGTCCGCGGATCCTCCGCCACAGGCGGTGACGGCGGAGAGGAGGGAGACTGCGACGGCGGCGGCTGCGGCGGCTCTGGTTCTGCGCATGACGGCTCGGTCCCTTTCGGCAGGGTCGGAGGAAGGCCCGCGGGGTCGGCGGGGAGGCACCGGGAATCGTCCGCCCCCGGCATCTCCGCTGCGCCCGTTTTTGTCCAGACCTTAATTTAGGACGTGAGTTAAGCCTCGCCGGAGGGTCGCGTCAAGGGGTCGCGCAAGGGTATGTTGCGAGCGAAGTGACGCCGACGTCACTGCGGAAGGGGCCAGATGACCACGGGGCGTAGCGGACGTACGGTGCGGGACCTGCGGCGCGGCAACCGGAGCGCCGTTCTCCAGCGGCTCTACTTCGGCGGGCCGATGAGCCGGCAGGAACTGGGGCCCGCCACCGGGCTCAGCTCGGGATCCGTCAGCAATGTCGTGGGCGAGCTCGTCGCGGACGGACTGCTGGAGGAGGCGGGCGTCGTCGACTCCGACGGCGGCCGGCCCCGCACCCTGCTGCGCGTCGCGCCCGGCAGCGCCCACATGATCGGGGTGGACGTCGGCGAGACCCGTGTCCGTGTCGAGCTGTTCGACCTCACCCTGACCGAACTCGCGCGCACGGAACTGCCGTTGCTGCCCCGCGGCTGCTACGACGTCGGCCCCATCGTCGACCACATCCGGACCGGCATCGCCACGGTCCTCGCCGAGGCCGGGGTCGGTACGGAGCGGCTGCTCGGCGTCGGAGTCGGCGTGCCGGGCATCGTGGACCGCGGGTCGCCCGGCGGAGCCGTGGTGCACGGCCAGACCATCGGCTGGGACGCGGTGCCGCTGGAGGCGCTGCTGCGGGCGACGGGAGCCCTGCCGGACGAGGTCCCGTACATCATCGACAACGGCGCCCGGACGCTCGGTCAGGCCGAGATGTGGTTCGGCGCGGGGCGCGGCGCCCGCGAGGCGGTGGTCGTGCTGTTCGGCTCGGGCGTCGGCGCGAGTCTGATCACGGACGGCTCGCCGGAGGGCGGCACCACGGAGGGAACCCCTCTGGAGTGGGGCCACTTGACGGTGTCGGTCCGGGGCCGGCGGTGCCGGTGCGGGGCCCTGGGCTGTCTGGAGGCATACACCGGGGCGGAGTCCCTGCTGGCCCGGTGGACCGAACGGGGCGGACGCCCGGGGGACTCGGCCGACGAGGAGGAGGCCGTGGCCGCCCTCCTCGCGGCGGCCGGCGCGGCGGACCCGGTCGCGCTGGAGGTGCTGGAGGAGACGGCGGAGTACCTGGGCGCCGGACTGTCGGACCTGATCAACCTGTTCCGGCCCGAGCGGATCCTGATCGGCGGCTGGGCGGGCCTGATGCTGGGCCCGCACATCCTCCCCGCCGTACGGGAGCACGCGACGCGGTACTCCCTGCGCCACCCGGCCGGCCGGGTCGCCATCAGCATGGGCTCCCTGGGCCCGGACGCGGTCACGGTGGGCGCTGCCACCCTCCCGCTGTCGGCGTTCTTCACGACGGGCGGCCGCCGCGCGGCCCCCGAGCAGCGGACGGAACCCCCGGGCTGGCGCACGGCCCTGGACGTCCGCGGCGAGGCGGCGGCGGCCCGCCGGGCCTGACGGCGGGAAGGGGGACCCGACGTCTCGGCCACCGAGTTCGTCGTGCACATGGC
>NZ_JBEOXU010000238.1:0-6284 GCF_040296725.1 Streptomyces sp. NPDC002044 | reverse complement strand
GTCAAGTCGGTCGTGCGGCTGAAGGGCCTGCCGGACTGGGTGACCGCGGACATGACGGTCTGGCCCGCGTCCTGACGGAGCGGGGGCGGGACAGGCCGGTCCCGGTCCCGGTGCCGGGGACAGGGCCACCGGGTGGCGCCAGTCCCAGGCGGCCCACGTGCCGAAGAACTCCCGCAGCAGGGAGCCGGAGTCCAGCGGCCCCGCCGCCCGCACCGTGCGCGCCGCGAGTACCGCCCAGGCGATGCCCGGCAGCCCGCCGAACGCTGCCGAGTCCAGCCCCCGGGCGCGCGCCCAGGCCTTGACCTCCCGCGCCAGCCGGGTGAAGGCGGCGGCGTGCTCCGCGCCCGCGAAGTCCCGTACGGCATCGGCGTCGCTCAGCGCGCTCAGCGCGACGGCCGCCGCCTCGCCGAGCCCGGTCCGCCGCGCGAGCGCCCGCTCCGGTTCCAGCGGGCCGCATCGGACCACCACCAGGTCCACGGCCAGGGCCCCCACGCGGAACCGCAGCCCCGGAACCCGGGCGCCGGTCACCTCCCGCATCCGCTCGGCCTCGGGAAGCTCCGCAGCCAACGCGCGCCGCACCTCGCCGAGTCCGGCCGTTCCCGGCAGGACCGCCACGAGGTCCAGGTCCGCCCGGGGAAGCGCGCAGCGCATCCGCCGCGACCCGGCGACCCGTACCAGCCCGTCCCCGAGAGCCGTCGCCACCCGCCCGGTCACCGCACGGGCGAGCTCCTCGGCCGCCGCGCCCTCGACCCCGCCGCCGTGCACCGCCGCGCCGCGGCCCGCGGTCCCGCCGCCGTCCACCGTCCCGGCATCCTCCACCGCCCCGCCGTGCTCCGGCGCCCACCGCACCTCGCCCGTGCCCAGCGTCACCGTCGCCCGCACCCGCATGGGCCCGTCGCCGCGCCGCGAGAGCACCGACAGCTCCCCGACCGGCGCGGACGTGCCGCCGAGCCGGGCCACGCACTCGGCCGTCACGCGCCGCGGGTCCGGGCTCCGCCCCAGGGTCAGGTGCGGCGTGTAGCCCCGCTCGCCGTCGGCGCGCCCCAGGCACCCCGGGAACCGTTCGGCCAGTGCCCGCCGCAGCTCCTGCCACGGCGCCCCGCCGCCCGCCGCCGGATCGAGCCACACCGTCGCGTCCTCGCGGTGCGCGAAGCTGTGCACGCCCTCCAGGCGCGCGGTGAACTCCGCCACGCCCGCCGCCGCCTCCGCCAGCAGGGGCAGGGCTTCCTCGAAGTGGTGCTCCGGCACGAAGCCGTACAGCAGGTTCACGTGCGCCGGCCACCGGCCGGCCTGCGGATCGTGCCCGCGCCGGAGGTCCGCCACCCGCGGGTCCTCCGGCGGCAGCCAGACCACCGCGGTCCGCGCAGTCGCCGGTACGGACAGCCGCGCGAGGTCCGCGAGCCGCGCGGGGCCCGCGCCGTCCGGCGCCCCGAACGCCACCGTGGCCTCCACCCCGTAGTGGTCGGAGATGAACAGCCCCTCCGGACCCGGCGCGTCCCCCCGCAGCCCGGCCCGTTCCACACGGGCTCCGGCCGCCCCCAGCAGGATCCGGTCCAGCCGGGCGGCCCGCCCCGACAAGGAGCCCACCGCGGCCAGTGGATTGGCCGCCGGGTCGAACGTCGGCGTCCCGTCGGCCGGCCCGTGAGCCTCGCTCCAGGCGTCCCGCAGACCCAGCGCCGCCGCGGGCCCGTCCGCCCCGGCCCGGCCGTCGTTGAAGTCGCCCAGCAGGGCGACCCCGGCTCCGGCCCCGGCGGCGATGCCGCCGAACCCCTCGGCGAGCAGAGCGAGTTCGACCGCCCGCCGGGCTTCCCCGTTCTGCGTGTGGTCGCTGGTCAGGTGCGTGGCGGCGACGACCAGCGCGCCGGCCGCCGTCTCCACCACCACGGCGGTGACCGCCTTGTGCGGGCCGAGGGCGTGCGATCCGGCCTCGCGTACGGGCAGCCGGCTCAGCACCAGCAGCCCGTGTTCGGCGACGTCCCGCCCGGCCGGGTCGGTTCCCACGGTGTAGCGGGCCCTCACCCAGGGCGCCGCCAGGAGCATGCCGAGCAGTTCGGGTTCCACCTCCTGGAGCGCGATGACGTCGGCGTCGCAGGCCGCGAGGTCCGCCAGCAGCAGCGGCCTGCGCCGGGCGGTGGCGATGCGCGGGGCGTCGTACCGGTCCCAGAGGGTGTTCCACGTCAGCAGCCGCACCCGGCCGGGTGCGCCCGCGCCGTCGCGCGGTCCGGTCTCCGAGGGCCGCCAGGACCCGCCGCCCGCCGGGTCCCACGCGTGCGGGACGCGGGCGGTGAAGAACGGCGCCCGCAGCAGCCGGGGATCGAGGACGCGGCCCGCCTGTGTCGCGTCGATCCGGTCCACGCCGGTGGCCCGGTCCCACACCCGTTCGCCGTCCGCCTCGACGAACAGCACCCGGTGCCAGGGGATGTCGCCGCCGGGTACGAACGACGGCAGCGGCACGCGCTTCGGCGCGGCCCCGCGCTGGAGCAGCCCGAGCACGAACCGCGCCGGGTCGAACCGGGGGTCCCAGCGGACCTGGTGGTACAGCTCCTCGCTCGTCCGCATCAGCACTCCCCGTCGGTCGCGGCCAGGCCGCCGGCCGTGTCCTCGACGCGTCCGTCCGCGCCGATGTACCACGTACGGTGCGCCTGGCCCGGGTAGGGCGGGCTGAACCGGTGCAGTTGCGTGCTCAGCACCTGCGCGGGCACCGGGTGGGGGCGCGCGGCATTGCGCCGCACCAGCTCCTCTTCGCCGACCAGCACCACGGCGTGGGTGACCAGCGCGTCGCGGCGCCGGGCGACCGAGCCGGCCAGCCCGCGCTGCCGGCCGGTGAGGGAGGTGGCGTCCCACACCACGGTGCCGCCGCGGGCCAGGGCGGCGTCGAGCCGGTCCAGGCCCTCGCTCAGCACGGCGGTGTTGGCCCGCTGGTCCACCCTGGAACCCCGGGCCCCGCGCAGGTCGTCGAGACTGATGTACGTGTCCACGCCGGGCAGGGCGCGGCCGAAGGTGCTCTTGCCGCTGCCCGAGGGGCCGGACAGCTGCACCAACCGGGGAAACGATCCGTCACGCCACCGCCAGGTGGCCGCCGCGGCCTCCCCGGCACCCGCACTCACACCGGCGCCCGCTTCCGCCCCCGCCCCCGCGCCGCCCGAGATCCGGCCCTGCGCGAACGCGCGCCGCGCCTCGGCCCAGCAACGGTCCGCCGCGTCCGTGCCGAGCCCGGCGAGGGACTCGCGCAGGGCGCCGCGCAGGAACCCCAGCGGGTCCGCCCCCAGCAGCCCCGCCTCCTCGGCACACAGCGCCGACCACTCGGCGCACTCCCGCGCCGCGGCGGCGTCCGCGTCCCCGCCGGGGAGCAGCACCCCGGCGAGCGCGTGCAGCACCCCCAGATCGGCCGCCGCGGACAACCGCACCAGCCCGGCCCGCCGCTCCGCTTCCGGGAACGGCCGCTGGAGGTACGGGTACAGCCCGACGAGGTCCGCGACCCGGCGCGCGAGGGGCATCCCGAGCGGCCCCGCCGCGAGCCGGCCGGCGATCCGGGCCCGCGGCACGCCGTGCAGCACGGCGGCCAGCACCCCGGCCAGCCGGGCCTCGCCGGTACGCCCCGACCCGTCGACGCGCGCCGCCACGTCGGCCACCGCCTCGGCGACCGCGCCGCCGACCGGGGCGGCCGCGGCGGCCCCGGACGCGGCACCGGCACCAGCGCCGGTCATCCCCACCGCCCGCAGCAGTCCCGCCACGTCGGCCTCGGACCCGGACCGTACCGCCCACAACGGGGCCGCCTCCCCGAGCCCGTTGGGCACCACCGGCGCGAACATCCAGTGCGTGTCGGTCTGTACGTGGCCGCCCCGCACCCACTTCGCCACGCACCGCCCGAAGTCCTCGCGCGCGAAGCCGTCCACGGTCCGTACGACGTACCCCTCCTGCCGCGCCGTGTCGACCTTGAGCCTGCGCAGCGCCCGCTCGTCGAAGGTGCCGCGCCACAGCACGCGCGGAACGGGCACCCCCAGACCGCGCAGGAAGCGCACGGTCCCGTCCCAGTCCAGGCAGTGCCCGCCGTCCCACACCGAGAAGCCGTAGAACCAGCTGTCCAGGTCCTCGTACGCGAGCGAGTGCCGCGCGTACAGGTTCTCCCCGCACACCCGCCGGCCGGCCGGGATCCCGGCGCCGATCCGGCCCTGCAGGCCCTTGACCCACGCCCGCGAAGGGTGGTGTGCCGAGTCGAGGGAACGCGCGTGCAGGCCGTCCGCGTAGAGCGTGGTGTTCTCCCCGTCGAGCTTCTCGGTCACCACGACCTCCCGCCCGGCCAGGCCGGTCAGCCCGGCGGCCCGCACGTCGTCCGCGGTGGCCCCGGGGGACCAGGGCAGGTGTGCCGTACGGGGGTAGTGCGCGCGCATGGTCCGCTCCTGCTCGACGATCCGGGGCCCCGTCACTCTAGGTATCCGGACCTGGACCGGCCACCGATTAACCCCGCCCCCGGCTCCCCGCACGCGCCCCGCCCCGCCGCGTCGACCGCCGCCCCGTCGTCGGCCGCCCCGTCAGCCGGCGAACGGTCAGCCGCCGATCGCTCAGCCGCCGACCGGCACCGCCGCGGCCAGCCGGCCGCCCTCGGCGAAGTGCAGCCGGTCCAGCCGCGCGGCGTACGGCCAGCCCGCCGCCCGGTAGAAGCAGAGGTCGCTCGGGATCGGGACCTCCCGCAGGTCGGCGGCGTGCGTGCCGTCCGGCAGTTCCGCGGCCGCCGCGAGCAGCGGATCGGCCGCACCGGCCCACTCGCGCACCGGCGCGGGCCGGGGCCAGGGCTCCCCGGTGTTGGGCTGCATCCACCGCGCGTCGCAGGCGACGCGGCCCGCGAAGTCGGCGCGCTCCGCGGCCTGCCGGGCCAGCCGCGCGTACGTCAGGAGCAGGTCCGCCAGCGACTCGGCGACCAGCGTCACCTCGGGGTACTCGCGCAGTTCCTTGGGGCTGGCCGACACCGAGACGGCGTACCCCCACCGTCCGCTCTCCGGGTCCAGGCGGATCTGGACCAGGGCGCCGTTGCGGCCGGACTCGATCCGGGCCACGGGCCAGTACGTTCCGTCACCGCCCAGCATCCGGTGCAGTTCGGGGTCCACCGCGGGCCCCGGGCCGCCGGGCAGCAGCCGCAGCGCGGGCAGCCCCGTGACGGTGACCCCGCCGACCTCACGGAGCAGGCCCCGGACGTCCTCGGGCACCGGGACCCCCCAGCCGTCGATGTCCGCGTCGGCGCGGCCCGGTTCGAGCCCGACGAACGCCGGGTGGCGTGCGGCCAGTTCCCGCAGTTCGGCGACGGCCCGCCCGGCGGCGTCCGCCGGAACGGTGTGGCGCCGTACGGCCCGGCCCAGGAAGTCGCCGCTCACCACGCTGCGCAGCAGGAGCGCGCGGCCGTCGCCCGCGATGCGGAACTGGACCTCGCTGCTCCCGGTGTCGGCGGTGTTGTGCGCCGTGGAGAAGTACGGTTCCCAGACCACGGAGCAGGGGTAGCCGGGAAGGGCGCGCAGGTCCACGAGGTCGGTCAGCGGATCGCCGCGCCCGACGAGCGAGGCGAGTTCGCCGTCGGTTCCCTCGGCCACCTCGACGCTGGAGGTGGCCGCCGCGAAGTGCTCCGCCCGGGGCTGGTCCTCCACCCCGGCGGCCAGCCGCTCGGTGACACCGGTGAGCCAGCCCACGAACTCCGCGGCCCGGACGGTCACGTCCGGGCCGTGGCCCGAGGTGTTGACGGCCACGACGGGGCCCCAGCCGTCGGCACCGACGCCGACGATCAGGGAGCCCTCGCCGAAGTCGATCTCGCCCAGGATCCAGTAGCCGTCGCCGAACACCGCGCGTCCGCGCGGCCCGAAACGGTACTCGTGCTCCTCGGTCTCCAGCCCGCCGATCTCCCGGAGCACGGTCCGCACTTCCTCCGGTACGGGAACGTTCCAGCCGTCCAGTTCCGCGTCCGTGAAGCCGTCGAACAGCTCGACCTCGTCCGCCCGTTGCTGCGCCAGTTCCTTCAGCGCCCGCACGGCCGCCGACGCCGCCCGCACTCCCGCGTCGTTCATGTCTTCCGCTCCCGAGTCGTCCGCCTCACGATTCCGAACCATATCCGCCGCCCGCTACCGGCACAGGGCCACGATCGAAGGGGAAACCGTGCCCCTCGCCGCCTCGCACAGCGCCGCCATGTCGTACGTCCGCCGCGGCGCGGGCCGGGGCCGGGCCTGCGCGGGCACCCGCCCGCGGGACGTGGCGGGGGCCGAGGCCGGAGGCCGGCGGGCGGGTTTCACGGCCTTGCCCCG
>NZ_JBEOXU010000237.1:0-6351 GCF_040296725.1 Streptomyces sp. NPDC002044 | reverse complement strand
CCCGGGTTAGGGCCCGGCGCCGGGACCGGCCGCGGGTTCCGCCTTCGCGGTGCCCCCGCCCGCCGCGGGCGCACCGGGCCCGCTCACCGCCGACCCGGCACCCGTACTGGCCGCCGTGGCGGCCGACGTCCGCGCGGGCGTCGCCCGTTCCGTGATCGCGGCCCGCTTCCACGCCGGCGTCGCCGCCCTCGTCGGAACGCTCTGCGGCCTCGCCCGCGAGGGCCACGGCCTGGACACCGTCGCCCTGACCGGCGGGGTCTTCGCCAACACCCTGCTGTCCTCGGCCTGTGCCCGCGCCCTGCGCGCCGACGGCTTCACGGTCCTGCGTCACAGCGCGGTCCCGCCGGGCGACGGGGGCCTGTCCCTCGGCCAGCTCATGGTGGCGGCCCACGCCACGGATCACCACCCACAGCAAGGAGAACCCCATGTGCCTGGCGGTACCCGGCAGAGTGCTTGACATCGGGGAGAAGGACGGCACCCGGATGGCCACCGTCGACTTCGGCGGCGTACAGAAGGAGGTGTGCCTGGAGTACCTGCCCGACCTCCAGGTCGGCGAGTACGCCATCGTCCACGTCGGGTTCGCCCTCCAACGACTCGACGAGGAGTCGGCCAAGCAGACGCTCGAACTCTTCGCCCAGCTCGGCATGTTGCAGGAGGAGTTCGGAGACCCGTGGGAGCAGGCCGCGGAGGCCGCCGGTGACTGGCCCTTCGGTGACAGCCCCGCAGGCGACGCAGCGCAGGAGGAAGCCCGCCAGTGAAGTACATCGACGAGTTCCAGGACCCCGAGCTCGCCCGCCGGCTGCTCGACGACATCCACGCCACGGTGACCCGGCCGTGGGCCCTGATGGAGGTCTGCGGCGGCCAGACCCACACCATCATCCGGCACGGGATCGATCAACTCCTGCCAGATCTGGTGGAGTTGATTCACGGACCCGGCTGCCCGGTGTGCGTCACCCCGCTGGAGGTCATCGACAAGGCGCTGGAGATCGCCTCCCGCCCGAACGTGATCTTCTGCTCCTTCGGCGACATGCTGCGCGTCCCCGGCACCGGCCGCGACCTCTTCCAGGTGCGCAGCGAGGGCGGCGACGTACGCGTCGTCTACTCCCCGCTCGACGCGCTGAAGATCGCCCAGCAGAACCCGCAGCGCGAGGTGGTCTTCTTCGGCATCGGCTTCGAGACCACGGCCCCGCCCAACGCCATGACCGTCCACCAGGCGAGGAAACTGGGTCTCCGCAACTTCAGCCTGCTCGTCTCGCACGTCCGGGTGCCACCCGCGATCGAGGCGATCATGCGGTCGCCGAGCTGCCGGGTCCAGGGCTTCCTGGCCGCCGGGCACGTGTGCAGTGTGATGGGCACGGGGGAGTACCCCGCGCTCGCCGAGCGCCACCGCGTCCCGATCGTGGTGACGGGCTTCGAGCCGCTGGACATCCTCGAAGGCGTACGGCGGGCCGTGCACCAGCTGGAGCGCGGCGAGCACACCGTCGACAACGCCTACGCGCGGGCCGTCCGCCCCGAGGGGAACCCGGCCGCGCTCGCGATGCTGGAGGACGTCTTCGAGGTCACCGACCGCGCCTGGCGCGGCATCGGGGTCATCCCCGACAGCGGGTGGCGGCTCTCCGAGCGCTACCGGGAGTACGACGCCGAGCACCGTTTCTCGGTGACGGACATCACGACGCTGGAACCGGCCGAGTGCCGCAGCGGCGAAGTCCTCCAGGGGCTCCTGAAGCCGCACGAGTGCGAGGCGTTCGGGACGCTGTGCACCCCGCGCAACCCGCTCGGCGCCACCATGGTCTCCAGCGAGGGCGCGTGCGCGGCGTACTACCTGTACCGCCGCCTGGAACTCACCCCGGCCCCGCAGCCCGGGACCGTCGCACCGCTGGAGGCGAGCCCCGTTGCCTGACACCGCACTCGACATCACCGGCTGGACCTGTCCGGCACCCCTGCGGGACCGTCCGCGTGTGGTGATGGGCCACGGCGGCGGCGGAGCGCTCTCCGCCGAACTCGTCGAGCACCTCTTCGCCCCCGCCTACGGCGGCGAGGTGCTGTCCCGGCTGGGGGACTCCGCGGCGCTCACCCTGGGCGGCGCCCGCCTGGCCTTCTCCACCGATTCCTACGTGGTGCGGCCGCTGTTCTTCCCCGGCGGCTGCATCGGCGACCTCGCGGTCAACGGCACGGTCAACGACCTCGCCATGAGCGGCGCCCGGGCCGCCTACCTGTCCTGCGGGTTCATCCTGGAGGAGGGCGTCGAGATCTCCGTCGTGGCCCGGGTGGCCGAGGCCCTGGGCGCCGCGGCGCGCGCCGCGGGCGTGGAAGTGGCGACCGGTGACACCAAGGTGGTGGAGGCGGGCCACGGCGACGGCGTCTACATCAACACCTCGGGGATCGGGCTCATCCCCGAGGGCGTGGACCTGCGCCCCCAGCGGGTCGTGCCCGGCGACGTCGTCATCGTGAGCGGCGAGATCGGCCTGCACGGCGTGGCCATCATGAGCGTGCGCGAGGGGCTGGAGTTCGGAGTCGACGTCGAGAGCGACTGCGCGGCGCTCGGCGGCCTGGTGGCGGCCATGCTCGCCGTGACCCCGGACCTGCACGTGCTGCGGGACCCCACCCGGGGCGGGCTGGCCGCCTCCCTCAACGAGATCGCGGCCGCCTCCGGCGCGGGCGTCGTCATCCAGGAGGGCCGGATCCCGGTGCCGCCCGCCGTGGCGAACGCCTGCGCGATCCTCGGTCTCGACCCGCTCTACGTGGCCAACGAGGGCAAGCTCGTCGCCTTCGTTCCGCGCGAGCACGCCGACGCCGTCCTGGACGCCATGCGCGCCCATCCGCTGGGCCGCCACGCGCGGGTCATCGGCGAGGCCGTCGAGGCCCACCCCGGGCTCGTCGTGGCCCGTACCGGCCTCGGCGGCACCCGGGTGGTGGACCTCCCGATCGGGGAGCAGCTGCCGCGCATCTGCTGACCGCACGGGCGCGCCCCCCACGCCGGCCGGGATGTCCGGGCGGGCGCGGAGGGCGCGGGCCGTCCTACGCTGGTCTCCTGGAGGAGGTGGATGTGCCATGGCGGAGCACGACGGCGGTCCCTCGGCGCGGAACCTGGAGGAGGGCCGGCTCCTGAAGGAGCTGGAGGCCATCCACCGCACGCGCCACGAGACCCTGCTGCACGGATCCGACGACGCGCTGGTCACCCACACGCAGCGGATGAACGAGCTGGAGCACGAGTACGTGCGCCGTCATCCGCGGCGCGCCCAGACCCCGGGCCGCACCCGCTCGGGTGCCAGGGCCCGCCACGCCGGGGAGTAGCCGAGGGGCCGGAAACGGCCAGGCCGGAGCCGGCAGGGCCGAAACCGGCAGGGACGCAACCGGGTCGGCCGGGGCCCCCGGCTCAGTCCTTGGTGGTGTAGCGCACCCGCGCCCACAGCGGCAGGGCGAACCAGCACAGCAGGTACCAGGCCAGCACCCCGGAGACGATCCACGGCACGATCGCGTTGTGCGTGGCCACGCGCAGGACCAGCAGCAGGGCGAACGTCAGTGTCGCCAGCAGCAGCACGATGCCGACGAAGGTGAGCCGTGACGCCCAGGCCACGGCCTCGGGCTTGATCCGGCGTCCCGAGACGATGCGGTGGAAGGCGACCGGCCCTATCAGGGCGCCCGTGGCCATCGATCCGAGGATCACCGTGATGATGTAAAGCGTCTTGTCCGTCTGGTCGAGCCCCTGGAAGTGCGGGGTGAAGACGACGGTCAGCAGGAAGCCGAACAGGATCTGCACGCCCGTCTGGGCGACCCGTATCTCCTGGACCAGCTCCTGCCACTGCCGGTCCGCGCGCTCCACCGCGGTCTCGTTCCGGCCGTCGCCCGGAACTTCGTCCGCGTCCGCGCCGGCGTCTGTGTCCTGGTGCCTCATGTATGGCTTCCCTCCCCGAGTGTGCCTCGGCGTCTACCCGGACGCCGCCGCGTCATGCGGAACGCGGACCAGCAGATTCCGCCGGTCCGGGCGCACCGGTCACGGGTGGGCCGGTCACGGGTGGGCCGGCGGCCACGGTTGGGCTTCCACGGATCGGACTTGCCTCATCTGAGACAACTTTGTATCGTTCGAGGCGAAGGAGGCTCATCATGGTGCAGGAAGAAGAACTGCTGGACGGCGCCGCGCGCGTCCTGGCCGGCGACCACAGCGCGTCGATGGTCCAGATCGCCGCGGGCATCGGGACCAGCCGCGCCACGCTCAGCCGCCGCTACGCGACCCGCGAGGCCCTGTTGAAGGCCGTCGCGGACCGGGCCATCCGCGTGGTCGACGGCTGCCTCGGCCCGGTCGACCTGCCGGACACCGCCGACGGTGCCGCCTTCGACGCCGCCCTGGAGGAACTGGTCGTCGCGCTGCTGCCGGCCGCCCACCTCTACGGGTTCACCACGCGCGACGCCACCGTCCTAGCCGATCCCGAGTTCCGGGCCGGGGTGGACCGGCAGGACCGCAGGGCCCTCGCCTTCCTCGCCCTCGGCCAGCGGCTCGGCCGGCTGCGCGCGGACCTGCCGCCCTACTGGATCTGGTACTCGCTCTGGGGGCTGCTCGACGCCGCCGCCGAGGGCGTGCGCGACGGCCACCTCGCCCCCCGCGAGACCGGCCGCCTGGTCCTGACGTCCTTCCTCGGCGGGACGCGGCCCGCAGCGCCACCCCCCGCACCCTGAACCGCCACGCCCCACCCCCGTGCACGACCCCAGAACGGAATCCCATGCACACCCCCTCGCAGGACCCCCGCCGGTGGATCGTCCTGGCGATCCTCTCCGGCAGTCTCCTGCTCATCTCCATGGACACCACGATCCTCAACGTGGCCTTCCCCTCCCTCGTCGGAGACCTCCGGCCGGGCGCCGTCCAGCAGCTGTGGATCATCGACGTCTACGCGCTCGCCCTGTCCGGCCTGCTCGTCACCGCGGGCGCGCTCGGTGACCGCTGGGGGCGCAAGCGACTCCTCATGGCGGGCTTCGGCATCTTCTCCGTCGCCTCCCTGATCGCCGTGTTCTCCACCGCGGCCTGGCACGTGATCGCCGCCCGCGCCCTCCTCGGCATCGGCGGCGCCGCCATCATGCCCGCCACCCTGTCGATCCTGCGCAGCGTCTTCACCGATGCCAAGGAGCGCGCCTTCGCCCTCGCCGTCTGGGCGGCCGTCTTCGGTGGCGGCATGGCCTTCGGCCCGGTCGTCGGCGGCCTGCTGGTCCAGGACTACGGCTGGCACTCGGCGTTCCTGCTCAACCTCCCCGTCGCCGCGGTCATCGTCGCGGCCGGCCTGCGCTACCTGCCCGAGTCCCGCTCCCCCCGCGCCGCCGGCGCGTGGGACTGGTGGGGCGTCGGCCAGTCCATCGTCGGCATGCTCGCTCTCGCGGGCGGCATCAAGCAGCTCGGCAAGAGCGGCGTCGCCGACCCCCTGCCCTGGGCCCTGCTGATCCTGGCCGCCGTCGCCCTGACCGTCTTCGTCCGGCGCCAGCTGCGCCTGGACAACCCGCTGCTCCAGGTGCGGCTGTTCGCCAAGCCCGCCTTCAGCGTCGCGGCCACCGCGATCTTCCTGCCCATGGTCGGCATGGGCGCGATCCTGTTCCTCGTCACCCAGTGGTTCCAGTACGGCCAGGGCTACACCCCGCTGGAGGCCGGCCTGCGTCTGCTGCCGGCCCCGCTCGCCCTGATCTGTGCCTCCATGGTGGCTCCGAGCCTGATGCAGCGCTTCGCGATCCGTCACGTCCTCGGCGCCGGCCTGGTCGTCCTGGCGGCCGGGATGGCACTGCCCTGGACCTTCCAGCAGTTCACCGACCTCGGCTACCCGGCCTTCGCCGCCGCCCTCACGATCATGGGTCTGGGCGCCGGACTCGCCACCACGGTGGCCTCGGTCACGCTGATCTCCGCCGCCCCCGCGGACGAGGTCTCCAGCGCCGCCGCCATCGAGGAGACCTGCTACGAGCTCGGCTCGGCGATGGGCGTCGCCATCCTGGGCTCCACGGCCGCCGCCCTCTACCGGGGCAACCTTCCCGCCCTGGACCTGGACGGCCCCAGCACCGCCGCCGTGCGCGACTCCGTCGGCGAGGCCGCCCACACCGCCGAACGGCTCGGCGGCGCCGTCGGCCAGGCGCTGCTGGACACCGCCTCCCACGCCTACACCCTGGCCATCACCCCGGCGTTCCTGATGGCGGGAGTCCTGGCGGTCGCCGCGGCGGCCACCACCTGGTCCCTCATTCCCCGGGACCTCCAGCCCACCGAGAACCACTGACGGGAGCGGGGCCGGACGCGGGCGCGGCGGGCGCCGGACCGAACGTGGTGGCACCGGGAGCCGCCCGGTGCGACATGCGAAGGCCGCTGCCGGGACCCCGAACGGTCCC
>NZ_JBEOXU010000236.1:0-6383 GCF_040296725.1 Streptomyces sp. NPDC002044 | reverse complement strand
CCAGGACCGCGACCCCCTCCTCGTCCGACTCCACCGACACGTGGACGTGACAGCCACACGTCAGCTGCTCCTGCGCGGTCAGGCCGAACTGCTCGCCCACCCACTCGTAGCGCCTGCCCGCGCTCATCGACGGCCGGACGGGCAGCGGGGAGGTACCGAGGGCGGCCACCAGCGCCCCGGCGGACGCCGCGTGCCGGGCGGCCTCCGCCCGCCACCCGGTGATCTCCTCCAGGAGCTCGCCCATCTCCGTCACCGGTTTCGTGGCGAACTCCAGCTGCTCCTCGTGCAACTCCTTCTCGAAGGTGTGGGCAGGCTCTCCAGCACTGCCCGGCAGGTGCCCGGCGGACCGGTCCGCAGCCGCCAGCACGACCCCTGACAGGGCCAGCGGCTCGCCACTGCGGGCGTCCACCAGCAACAGTTCCTCTTCCACGCCCACGCTTCGCACATCGCCCCAATCGGTCTTACGTCTCGTGCAGTACCGCCCCTGCCCCCTCGGGGGGTCACTCATGCGGGCACGGGTCGGGGCGGCACGCGCCGGATCACGGCCGGGGCGCCTCCGGCCGGGCCGGGGCGACCGCCTGGGTGTGCTGCGGCGTGTGCAGGACGCGCATCGGTCCGCTGCCGGTCCAGTACCGCTCCCGGGCGCCGGGGTTGTCCGCCGGGGGCGTGGACCAGCGCTCCCCGGCGTCGGCCGGCCGGGGACCGCTCAGAGGCCGAACTCCGTACGGCGCGCCTCGGGCACCAGGTCCGCGTACTCCGGGTGCTTGCCGATCCACCCCCGGATGAACGGGCAGTACGGCAGCACGTCCAGGCTCCGCGCCCGGGCGTCGTCGAGGGCGCCGCGGGCGAGGAGGCCGCCCAGGCCCCGGCCGGCGAAGCGCGGGTCGGTCTCGGTGTGGGTGAAGGCGATCCCGCCCTCGGAGAGGGAGTAGTCGGCGAAGCCCGCCGTCTCGGTGCCGTCCTCGCCGGCGAGGATCTCGAAACGGGACTTCTCGGGGCGGTCCACCACGCGCGGTTCCATGCCTGCTGCTCCTGTGCCGTCGGTCGAGGGGTGTGGGACGGATTCTGCCAGGGCCCGCCCCCGGGCCCCCACCGCACGGGGGCTCCCCCCAGCGTGATGTCTCCCCCGCGGGGGACTCGTGCGGGGCCGGTCCCCCGCGCCGTCAGAGTTCCGCGCGGGTCGCGGCCTGGGCGGCGCGTACGGCGACGTTCGCCGCGTCCTGTACGAGCGGAGCCGTCGGGCGGCCGCCGTCGGTCAGGGTCCACCCGCACAGTGCCGCCCAGGCCAGGGCGGCCGAGGCCGCCTTCGCGCGCTCGGCACGCCGGGCCAGGAAGGTACCGAAGAGCAGGGCGTCCCCCGCGTCGACCGCGACCCGGCACAGTACGGCCGTACGCAGCGCGGCGCCCGCGGGGACCGTCACCATCGCGGCGCCGATGACCGCGTCCCGTACTCCCAGCGCCCGGATCAGCAGCGCGGAGGAACCGTGATCGGGAAGCCCGCAGGGGCGGGCGAGGACGCGGGGGCTGCAGGCGACCGCCACGCCGTATCCGAGGGTGGCCACGCCCATGGCCCTGGCCGCTGCGGTACGCATTTCGGATCACTCCGTTCGATGGGCCCGGCCCGCCGGACGGGGGCTCGGTGCCGGGGCCCGCCTACCCCCGACCGACGGCGCCGAATCCCGGCCCCGGACTGACCGGGACGGGACCCGGGGAAGGGCGGGTCGGGGCGGGCGCGGGTGGTTCGCGCGGTCAGCGGTTCCCGGCGTCCGACCCCCGCGACGTGTCCGGGCGGGCCTGCTCCTCGCGGCCGATGCCCGGCCGCTGCCGCTTGGCCGTGCTGCCCCCGGCGTCCGCTTCGCCCTCGCTCGTCGGCGAGCGGCGTACGACGGCGTCGTCCGCCTGCTCGCGGGCCTCTCGGTCGCCGCTCTCGCCCACGGCTTCGGACGGTGTGGTCCGCGGGTGGCGGGGGGCCTTCTCGTGCTCTGCCATCTCGTCCTCCTTCTTCGGTCATGCTGTCGTCAAGCGACTACCCCGCCCCACCGCCCTCAGACGCACCGGCGGCGGCGCGGCTCTCCTGCGCGTGCCGGCCGACGGGTCAGTCGGGAAAAGCGGCCGCCCTGATGTGCGGCATGGGCGCGCTGGAGATCCGGTACCGGGAGCCGGGCTCGAGCTCCGCGGGCCGGAGCCGGACCGCCAGCGGCCCGGCCCATTCGTAGCGGTGGTTCTCGCCGTGCCGTACGAGGGCATCGGTGAGCTGCAGCCCGATTCTCCGGGCGTGCCGGGCGATCTTCCGGTAGACGTCCGGGGGCAGGTCGATCTCGTAGGCGTTGGGCGCGACCACGCGGCAGCGGCTGCACACCACGGCCCGCTCGTCGCACTCGCGCTGCAGCGCCCGGACCAGTTCGACGGGCTCACGGTGGCGGATCCGGTCCATGAGCGCGTCCTGCCAGCGCTCGACGGCGTCCTCCCAGCGGCTCAAGGCATTCATGCCGCGCGTCTGCCCGCGCTACGCCGCCTTAGCCCGCCACGCAGCCCGTTCCCGAACCCGTTAGGCGGCCGCATACGCCGGGACTCCCCTTCAGCCGGAGGCAGTTGTGCGCCCCGGGAGGGCCCGGGCGGCCGCGGTCTGGGCCGAGCGGGCCCCGGAGCGGGCGCGGCGGGCGGCCGCACGCAGCCGCAGTGCCACCCGGTGGCGCCAGAGCGACGCGACGGTGAGGGACAGCAGCCCGCCGAACAGGGCCAGGAGCATCAGGGAGACCCACATCCGGCGGCTGCCCGGATGCTGCCCGCCCTCCCAGGCGGCTCCCGCCGCCCAGAGGACGAGTCCCGCGGCGTACACGGTGCGGATGCGGCGCAGCTGCCGGACGGCGCGCGGGGCAAGGGGGGCGGGCCTCAGCGATTCCATGGCGAGCGACTACCCCGAACCCGCGCTCACTACCGGAACGGTTCCCAACACCTTCCGGTACGTCTCAGAGCATGATGAGCAGCCGCGTCTTCGGCTTCAGCTTCCGGTTCACCGAACGGCTCTGGACGTAGACCTCCAGCTTGGGATTGCTCCCCGCCTTCACCGAGACGGTCCCCCGGACGCCGGTGCCGAACAGAAGACTGCGTGCCGCGTCCCCCGTGTACGCGCGGTCGGTGTCCTTCTCGACCACGATGACCTCCTTGTCCGGCTGTATCTGTACCCGGGTACCCAACTGGTAGTAGCACGCTCCGCGTTCGTACGTCACACCCGGATGCGAGTCGACGAAGGAGCGGATCTCCGCTTCCGTGTCGACCTTCAGGAGCCGGTAGGTGTCGGCCGGGACCGGTTCGAGGTTCGCCCGCACCTCGTCGATCGACAGGTCCTGGCCGACCGCGAACAGGTTCTTCGTGCCGCGCACACCCTTCTCGCGGCCGCGGAGGAAGCTGGTGGCGGCGGCGCGCACCGTACCGATCGCCTCCTTCACGCCCTCCTGGGAGTCCGCGTCCCATATGGCGATGTTTCCGGCCGGGAAACCGTAGTTCTGGGCGGTTCGCTTCGCCAGGGAGTTCGGGACGAGGATCGCGGAAGTCCAGTGGTCCGGGAGCGCGCCCATCCGCGCCGCGATCTTGTCGAGCCAGGGGCCGAGGACCGTCATGTCGCCGTCGTGCCGCCTGGCGCCTCCGGAGGCGTTCTCCTCGCCGTCCGTCACCACGATCTGGAGGAAGCTGTGCTCGCCGTACTCCTCCCAGATGTGGTCCAGGTCGTCCAGGGACTTCAGCGAGGCTTCGATGAGTGCGGTGGCACCGTTGTTGACCTTGTACAGGCCCCGCATGGACGGCAGGTGCTTCACGTCCATGTCCCAGACCAGGTTTTCCACCCTGTGGTCGAAGGAGTAGAGGCTGATCCGGGTCTCATGACCGAGCTTGTCCGACTCAGCCTTCAAACCCGCCACGAACTCGTCCACGACGCGAATGAGTTGGCTTTCATGCGGGCGCATGGAACCCGAGGCGTCCACGACCAGCGCGACGTGATTCACCTTGTGCTGGATTCTTTTTGCGGACATGTTCCTGCTCCTTCGCCACGGCTCCCCGAGTGATGTATCCACACTATGGGGAGCCACTGACAACGGAGCCTGACGGGCGGTCACCCGGAATTCCCTCAGCCGGCCCGCCCCGGGGCCGGGTCGCCGCCCGGGCCCTCCGCGTCGTCGAGCCGCGCCGTGACGGGGGTGGCCGCGACACCGTGCAGGAGTACCGAGAGCAGGACGGTGAAGGTGACCACGGCCCACAACTCCCGTGCCGGGGCCGCGAAGTCCGCCTCGCCCAGCGCGTACGCCAGGTAGAAGAAGGAGCCGATGCCCCGGATGCCGAAGACGGCGATGGCGGCCCGTTGCCTGCCCGTGGCCGCGCCCCGCATCTGGACGGCCCATCCCACGGCCGGGCGGATCACCAGGAAGAGCAGCAGGCCCAGAAGGGCTCCGCGCCAGGTCAGGGCCGCGAGGCCGCCGTCGGCGATGAAGCCGCCGACGAGGAAGAGGACGACCGCGGTGAGGAGCCGCTCTATCTGGTCGGTGAAGGCGTGCATGACGCGGTGGTAGCGGTGGTCGCGTTCGGCGCCGCGGATCGTGACGGCGGCGACGAACACGGCGAGGAACCCGTAGCCGTGGAGCAGTTCGGTCAGCCCGTACGCGGTGAAGGTCGCGGCGAGGGCGACGAAGCCCTCGCGGTGCTCGGAGAGCCGCAGCGCCTTCCAGGTGGCCTGGAAGAACATCCATCCGAGCAGCCGGCCGACGAGCACGCCCACCACCAGCCCCACCGTGCTGCGTATGAGTACGTCGCTCCAGGCCCAGTGCCAGAGCCCCTCCGTGGACCAGCCGGTCGCGGAGGACGCCGTCAACGCGATGGCGGCCAGGACGAACGGGAAGGCGAGTCCGTCGTTGAGGCCGGCCTCGCTGGTCAGCGCGAAGCGGACCTCGTCCTCGTCGTCCTTCTCGTCGGTCGGCTCACCCACGCGCACTTCGGCGGCGAGGACCGGGTCCGTGGGCGCGAGAGCGGCGGCCACCAGCAGCGCGACGGCCGGAGGCCATCCCAGGAGCCACCCCGCGGCGGCCGCCGTGAGCAGGATGGTGAGCGGCATGGCCAGACCCAGCAGCCGCCACGTCGTCGACCAGGCGCGCAGGCCCGGCGGCCGGTTGATGGCCAGCCCGGCACCCATCAGCGCCACCACGACACAGACCTCCGTGAGGTGCTCCACCACACCACGGTGCCGTACGGGGTCCAGCTCCGGGAGCACGTCCAGGGGCAGCAGGAACACCAGGAAACCGGCTGCGAGGAACACCATGGGCAGGGACAGGGGCCGTTTCGCCAGCGCCGTCGGCAGCACCGCCGCGCAGAGGGCGCCCAGCCCCGCGCAGGCGTACACGACGTCGATTCCTGTCAGGCCCAATCCGACCACCACTCCTGTACGTATGCGTATCGCTCGTCACTCGCCTACCCGGTCCGGGTCGCGGAACCTCGCCGGTGTCCGCCCCCTGGGAGGGGTGGGGCGAGCGCGTTGGGCGCTCGGGTGCCGTGGTACGGGCCCGGATCCTCGTGACAGCCGGTGTGACCGGCGTTTTCCGAAATACCGGTCCGAAGGGAACGTGGGGCGTCCTGTGAAACACACTCCGCCGCTCAACCGGGGGACGCCGGAATTCCCACGCCGCCCTTCCCTCTTTCCCATCCATTCCGGGATTCCATGCCGGGATTCCATGCCGTGCGCGGAGAATGACGCGTTCCGTTCGATCTCCGCCTGCCCCGCACCCGGAGACTCATTCACGCGTGCCCGTTCGGCCCGCCACCTGCCGAATTGGAGGAGCGGACCACGGGCGTGCTTTGCTCGTCCTCGCGTGGGCACACTCCACGGGACCCGCGGCACGGCATCCGGGCGCCTGGCCGCCGCCGGTCAGGGCCGGGTGCGAACGAGGAGGAGAGCTTCATGGCAGACGACCGTCAGTCCGCTCGGCGCGGCCCCGAAGGCCCCGCCGACACCGCCGACAGCGGCGCCGCGGGGCAGAACCGCGACGCGTTCGCCGCGAGCGACGAGAACGAGCTCCTCGACGAGGACGCCAAGAACCTCCTCGAGGACCGTCGGCGCCCCCTCAAGGACCTCGACCCGGAACAGGTCGGCAAGTAGGGGGGCGGGGCGCGATGGCGAACACACGGATCACCCCGGGGCAGCGCCGGGCGGAGGGCTTGTCCGCGCGCCGGCGGGCGGCGCGGGGAGCCGCCCGCTCCCTGCCCCGGCCGTCGGAACTCGGCCCCCGCCTGTGGGAGTGGACCCGGGCCTCCGTCACCCGCGGCGGGCCCCGCGGCCGTACCGCGGGCGCCGTCGCCGTGTGCGCGAGCGCCGGGGAGCCGCGGTCGTACGCCGGGCGGTC
>NZ_JBEOXU010000235.1:0-6418 GCF_040296725.1 Streptomyces sp. NPDC002044 | reverse complement strand
TCGTACGCCCGCGAGGAAATACCGGGGAACCTCCTGCGGTCCCGCGCCGGTGCCTTCCCGAAACCCGTCTTCTCCGTCATTGCGCCCTCCCCTGGCCCGGGCGGCGCCCCGCGTGCCGGGCGGCGGGGTTCACACGGCGTACAGGTCGAACGTCGAACCGCGCCGCGCCCCCGCCGTCCCGTCCAGGGCGGGGTCGACGGCGAGCATGGCCTGGTGGAGGCGCTGGAGCTGGGGTGAGGGTTCCACGCCGAGGTCTTCTATCAGGCGGGCTCTGAGTCTGCGGTAGACGTCCAGGGCGCCGGCCTGGCGTCCGGCACGGTAGAGGGCCACCATGATCTGTGAGTGCAGGCCCTCGTGCTGGGGGTGGCGGGCCGTCAGGTCGGCGAGTTCGGCCAGGAGTTCACTGTGCCGGCCCAGCCGCAGATCGGCGTCGATGCGCCGTTCCACCGTCACCAGGCGGCTCTCCTGCAGCCGCATCACCTCGATGTCCAGGATCGGCCCGACCCGTACGTCCACCAGTGCCGGGCCCCGCCACAGGTCCAGCGCGGCGCGGAGACGGTCGGCGGAGACCTGGCTGTCGCCCGTCTCGAAGGCGGCCTGGCCCTCGCGCACCAGGCGCTCGTAGTCGTGTACGTCGACGCTGTCCTCGGTGATCTGCAGCAGGTAGCCGCCGTGCCGGGTGGCGAGCACCTCCTTGGCGCCGCCGGGAGCGTCGGGCCCCATCGCGGTGCCCAGACGGCGGCGCAGCTGGAGGATGTACGTCTGCAGGGTCGTCAGCGCGCTCTGCGGCGGC
Organism: Streptomyces sp. NPDC002044; assembly: GCF_040296725.1. NCBI lineage: Bacteria > Bacillati > Actinomycetota > Actinomycetes > Kitasatosporales > Streptomycetaceae > Streptomyces > Streptomyces sp. NPDC002044. The sequence goes on along the minus strand of NZ_JBEOXU010000235.1, from coordinate 5,625 downwards.
TGCGTCCCCCAGATCTCCTCCATGAGGGTGGGCACCGGCATGACCCGCCCGGGATAGAGCGCGAGCAGCGACAGCACCTGCCTCGGCTTGCCCGCGGTCGGGACAATGGACCCCCCGTTGACCTCGGCGCTCAACGGACCCAGCACCCGAATCCTCATGGTCTCCTCCGTACTCGTCGAGTCCCCTGGCTCTTTTTCTCAGATGGCCAGGGAACCGCCCCCGTTGCGGGCACGCTAGCCGGGGTGGACGCCCCCCGGCCCCTTCCTGTAGCGGGCCTCAAGTCGCCTTCCAAGCAACGGTGTTGAGCAGCCGGCGGCGTACACATCCCCACGGATCGCGGGCGGTACGGGCGGTACGCGCGGGGCGTGCGGGGCGGGCTGCGGGCATCGCGCGGTACGGGGCGGTACGGGGCGGTACGGGGCGGCGCAGACGGTACGTGGTGATGCGGGGTGGTACGTGGTGGTACGGGGCGGTGCGGGCGTCGCGCGGGCCGGGCGGTCCGGCTACGGCCAGTCGATGCGGCCCGCGGCCGGGGCGCCCGCGGGGCCGGCGTGCGGACCGGCGGCCGGGGCCGAGACCGGGGCCACCGGCCAGTCGATGGAGCCGCCGCCGTCGGCGGCGGCCACGCCGCCCGCGGTCAGGACGGCGGCCGTGGCGAGAGCGGCGGTGGCGACGACGCGGGCGATGTTCCTCATGGTGACCCCTCCAGGGCAATTGCTCGGTCCTGCTTGGCAAGTCTTCTGCCAAGAAGACTGGCAACACCCGCTGGGGATTCGCTCGTCAATCACTGGAGAAATGCTGGAGCACGGCAGGGAATTGCCCCGGAATACACCCCCGGCCACCCCATCCACCCCCTTCCAACTGTCCTGACCTGCACACATCGTGATGTGACAGAAGCCGTTCCCGGATTTGCCGGATTGTGCCAAGAGGCCCCGGCTGGAGTTTCACCGGAGCGGACATTGCCAAAGCCGTCACCGGGTGGGCAATGTATTGCCAAGTGATTTGGCAACACCTGGAACAACGGGGTCGTGGACGTGCCGCGGCCGACAGCGGGGGAGGCCCCTGATGAACGCGCCGACACACCACGGACAGCGAACGGCCCACCTGGACACCGCGGGAACCGGCCCGATGCCGGACGCCGTACGCGCCGTGCTCGCCGACTGCACCGCCCGCGACGACCGCTTCGGAGCCCGCGCGCTCCAGGAACACCTCGCCGCGGGCCCCGGCCCCGGGATCCGCGAACGCCTCGGCCGCCTCCTGGGCGTACCGGCCCGCGACACCCTCCCGGTCACCGGCGCGGCCGACGCCTTCGCGGCCTTCGTCTCCCGCCTGGACCCCGGCCCCCGCGACCGGATCTGGACCACCCCCCACGAGGGCGTCGCCCAGCTGACCGCCCTGCACGCCCTGCGCGACCGCACCCGCTGCCACCTGGACGTCGTCCCGCTGCGCCCCGACGGCGACCTCGACCTGGACTGGATGCGCGCCCACATCGGCCCCGACGTCGCCCTCGTCAGCGCCGTCCACGTCTCCGCCGCCTGCGGAACCCTCAACCCGGTCCACGAGATCGGACGCATCCTCGCCCCCCACCGCGCCCGCTACGCCCTCGACGCCTCCCACTCCGCCGGCCAGCTCCCCCTTCACGCCGCCCGCATCGGCTGCGACCTGCTCACCGCGGACGGCTGGAGGTTCCTGCACGGCCCGCAGGACACCGGATTCGCCTACACCCGCCCCGGAACCCGCGACACCGGCCCCGCCGGCCCTGACAGCCCCGGCGGGCACGGCCGGCCCGCACCCGGGCACCCGCCCCGGCCGGCGCCCGCCGCCGTCGCCGCGCTGAACACCGCCCTGGCCCACCACGCCGCCGCCTCCCCGCCCCCCGAGGACCTCCTGCCGCGGCTGCGCGCCGTCCTGGAAGGGACCCCGGGCGTCGAACTCCTCCCGGCGGGCCGCGACCGGGCCGGCATCCTGGCCTTCCGGCACCACGAGGTCCCCGCCGCCCGCCTGCGCCGCGCCCTGGCCCGCCACGGCGCCGTCCTGGCCAAGACCGTCGCGCAGGAGCACCCGCTCCACCCGGCCGCCGCCGGCGGCGCCCCCGCCGTCCGCGCCTCCCTCCACCGCGGCACCACCGCACAGGACATCGACCACTTCGCACGGGCCCTGCGGGACGCCCTGCGCGAAGAGCGGCACACCCCCACCGCCCCCCACGCCCCCGCCCCCGCCCCGGCCTTCGCCGCGGCGGCCGGGGGATCCGGCGGCCGCGGGCGGCCGTCCCCGTACGCCGGGCGCACGGTCCGGCGCGGACACCTCACCCTGCACAGCGCGACCTGAGGGCGCCCGCACCCCGCCCCGCCCCGAACCGCCGATCCCGAACCGCCGGATCACCCGCCGCCGACCGCGGGCCGCCCAACCCCCGTCTCATGCGGGGCTCGAGCGGACTTCCACGAGGTCTTGAGCACCGCGCGCGACGGTGGCCGGATCCGGCCCCAGACCTGGAGGAGCCACATGACCACGAGCGAAGCGCCACCCCTGCCGGCCGCGGACCGCGCGGCCGAACTGGCCGGCATCAAAGCCCTGGCGCTGGCCGGCCCCGACGCGCGGGCCACCGAACGCCAGCACGCCAAGGGCAAGCTCACCGCCCGCGAGCGGATCGCCTTGCTGCTCGACCCGGACTCGTTCCACGAGATCGAGACCCTGCGCCGGCACCGCGCGACCGGCCTGGGACTGGAGGACAAACGCCCCTACACCGACGGGGTGATCACCGGCTGGGGCACCGTCGAGGGCCGCACCGTCTTCGTCTACGCCCACGACTTCCGCATCTTCGGCGGAGCCCTCGGCGAGGCCCACGCCGAGAAGATCCACAAGGTGATGGACCTGGCCGAGTCGACCGGCGCCCCGCTGGTCTCCCTCAACGACGGGGCCGGCGCCCGCATCCAGGAAGGCGTCTCCGCGCTGGCCGGCTACGGCGGCATCTTCCAGCGCAACACCCGCGCCTCCGGCGTCATCCCGCAGATCAGCGTGATGGTCGGCCCCTGCGCGGGCGGCGCGGCCTACTCCCCGGCCCTGACCGACTTCGTGTTCATGGTCCGCGGCACCTCGCAGATGTTCATCACCGGCCCCGACGTCGTCAAGGCCGTCACCGGCGAGGAGATCACCCACAACGGCCTCGGCGGCGCCGATGTCCACGCCGCGGTCTCCGGCGTGGCCGCCTTCGCCTACGACGACGAGCCGAGCTGCCTGGAAGACGTACGGCACCTGCTCTCGCTGCTGCCCGCCAACAACCGCGAGACCCCGCCGCGCGAACAGGGCGCCGACCGGCCCGACCGGCGCACCGACGCGCTGTCACGGACCGTCCCCGCCAACCCCCAGCAGGCCTACGACATCCGCAACGTCATCGAGGAAGTCGTCGACGACGGCGACTACTTCGAGATCCAGCCCGCCTGGGCGACCAACGTGGTGTGCGCGCTGGCCCGGATGGACGGCCACGTCACCGGCTTCGTCGCCAACCAGCCCGCCAGCCTCGCCGGGGTCCTGGACATCCACGCGAGCGAGAAAGCGGCCCGCTTCGTCCAGTTCTGCGACGCCTTCAACATCCCCCTGGTCACCCTCGTCGACGTCCCCGGCTTCCTGCCCGGCGTCGACCAGGAACACAACGGCATCATCCGCCACGGCGCGAAACTGCTCTACGCCTACTGCAACGCCACCGTCCCGCGGATCTCCCTGGTCCTGCGCAAGGCGTACGGCGGCGCGTACATCGTCATGGACTCCCGCTCCATCGGCGCCGACCTCGCCCTGGCCTGGCCCACCAACGAGATCGCCGTCATGGGCGCCGAAGGCGCCGCGAACGTCATCTTCCGCCGCGAGATCGCCGCCGCCGCCGACCCCGACGCGATGCGCGCACAGAAGATCAAGGAGTACACGGCCGAGCTCATGCACCCCTACTACGCCGCCGAACGCGGCCTCGTCGACGACGTCATCGACCCCGCCGAGACCCGCTCGGTCCTCATCCGCTCCCTGGACATGCTCCGCCCCAAGTACGCCGACCTGCCGTCGCGCAAGCACGGCAACCCGCCCGTATGAGCACCACCGCCGCACCCGGAACCGCGGCAGCACCCGCACCCGCGCCGGCACCCGCACCCGCGCCGGCACCCGCACCGGCACCCGCACCGGCGGCCGTACCCGCACCGGCACCCGCGGCCGCGGGTAGGGGGGACACGCCGGTCCCCGGCCCGCCGCCGGCCTGGAGGATCACCCGGGGCCGGCCCGACGACGCGGAGACCGCCGCCCTCCTGACGGTCCTGACCGCCGTCCTCGCCGAACCCCCGGCCCCGCCCCCCGCCCCGCGCACCACACCCTCCGCCTGGGACCGCGCCCCCGCCGCCCCCCGGCCCCGCCGCCCCGGATCCTGGCGCGGCCGCTGACCCGCCCCGCCCGCGCGCCCCGCCCCGCCGCGCCCCGCCCGGCGGGGCACCGGCACGCCCGCCCCGCCGCCGCCCGCGCCGCCTCCATCCGCCTTCCGCCGCGCCCCGAGTGCCCCCCGGCACGCTCAGAGCGTCCTGGCGAGCGAGGAAGGGATACGAGGAATGACGGTGAAGGCGATCGACAAGGCCCCCGAGAGGCCCGTGGCCCTGGTCACCGGCGCCACCAGCGGCATCGGCCTGGCCGTCGCCCGCGACCTGGGCGCCCGCGGGCACCGGGTGTTCCTGTGCGCGCGCACCGAGACCGCGGTCAAACAGACCGTGGCCGACCTGCAGGCCGAGGGCTTCAGCGTGGAGGGCGCCGCCGCCGACGTACGCGACGCGGCCGCCGTGCGGGCCCTGGTCGCCGCGGCCGTCGCGGCGTACGCAGACCCCGTCAGCATCCTGGTCAACAACGCCGGCCGCAGCGGCGGCGGGGCCACCGCCGGCATCACCGACGAACTGTGGGACGACGTCATCGACACCAACCTCAACAGCGTCTTCCGCCTCACCCGCGAAGTCCTCAACAACGGCGGCCTGGGCGCCGAGCCGTGGGGCCGCATCATCAACATCGCCTCCACCGCCGGCAAACAGGGCGTCCTGCTCGGCGCCCCCTACTCCGCCTCCAAACACGCCGTGATCGGCTTCACCAAGGCCCTCGGCAAGGAACTCGCCCCCACCGGCACCACCGTCAACGCCGTCTGCCCCGGCTACGTGGAAACCCCCATGGCCGCCCGCGTCCGCAGCGGCTACGCACAGGTGTGGGACACCACCGAGGAGTACGTACAGGAGCAGTTCGAGGCGAAGATACCCCTGGGCCGCTACTCCACCTCCGAGGAGGTCGCCGGCCTCGTCGGCTACCTCACCACCGACCTCGCCGCGTCCATCACCGCCCAGGCCCTCAACGTCTGCGGCGGCCTCGGCAACGCCTGAACCCCTGCCGCCCGCACGGCAGTCCGCGCCCCACGGCACACACCCGCCCGCCACGGTCCCGCGGCACACCCCCGAAGAAGGCGCACCCGGGCAGGCCCGCCAAAACGCCGCGGCACACCCCGCGAAAACGCCCGCGGCACACCCCGCGAAAACGCCGCGCAACGGCCCGCGCAACGGCACGTGTGGAGGGGCCCCGGACGGACAGCGCGCCGCGGACCCCCCCCCCCAAGACACCCCC
>NZ_JBEOXU010000234.1:0-6420 GCF_040296725.1 Streptomyces sp. NPDC002044 | reverse complement strand
CACCGCGGATTCGCCGATCCGCGGTGAGGTGTGTGTGCGGGGCGGCCGCATCGTCCCCGTAGGCTGTGGCCGCAGACTTTTCGCTGTCTCGTCAGGGGAGTTGCCGCCATGCTGACCGCCCTCACCGGTGTCTACGGGGATCGCGCGGACGCCGTCACTGTCGCCGGCCGTTCGGCCTCGTACGAGCAACTGCTGGGCGCGGCCCAAGGGGTGGCTGCCGACGTGGCCGGAGCCCGGGCGGTGGCGGTGAGCGCGACACCGTCGCTGGAGACGGTCGCCGCCGTCGTGGGCGCACTGCTGGCGGGGGTGCCCGTCGTCCCGCTGGCGCCCGACGCCGGACCGGCCGAGCGCGAGCACATCCTGCGGGACTCCGGTGCGGTGATGGTCGTGGCGGACTTCGCCCGGCGCGGCACCGAAGGGCCACAGAAGACCTCCGTACCCGTGTCCGGGGAGCCTGCACTGATCCTGTACACCTCGGGGACGACCGGCCCGCCCAAGGGCGTCGTGCTGAGCGGCGCGGCGATCGCGGCGGACCTGGACGCGCTGGCCGACGCCTGGCAGTGGAGCGCCGAGGACACCTTGGTGCACGGCCTGCCGCTCTTCCACGTACACGGGCTGGTCCTGGGCGTACTCGGTGCCCTGCGCACGGGCAGCCGCCTGGTGCACACGGGCCGTCCCACCCCTGAGGCGTACGCGCGGGCGGGCGGCAGCCTGTACTTCGGCGTGCCCACCGTGTGGTCGCGCATCGCCGCCGAACCGGACGCGGCGGCCGCACTGACCGGAGCGCGGCTCCTGGTCTCGGGCAGCGCCGCGCTCCCCGCCCCCGTGTTCCGCGGCCTGGAGGCCCTCACCGGGCACCGGCCGGTGGAGCGGTACGGGATGACCGAGACGCTGATCACCGTCAGCGGCCGCGCGGGCGGCGAAGTACGGCCCGGCACGGTCGGCACCCCGCTCCCGGGGATCCGGACCCGCGTCGCGGCCGAGCCGGGAGCGGAGATCGGGGAACTCCAGCTGACCGGCCCCACCCTGTTCTCGGGCTACCTGGGCCGCCCCGACGCGACGGCCGCCGCCTACACCGAGGACGGCTGGTTCCGCACGGGTGACATCGCGGCCGTCGACGAGGCGGACGGCGTCCACCGGATCGTGGGCCGGGCCTCCGTCGACATGATCAAGTCGGGTGGGTACCGGATCGGCGCGGGCGAGGTCGAGAACGCCCTGCTGGACCACCCCCGGGTGAGCGAGGCCGCCGTGGTCGGCGCCCCGGACCCCGACCTGGGCCAGCGGATCGTGGCCTTCGTCGTCGCCGAAGGGGTCACGGGCGCGGAGCTCACCGACTTCGTCGCGGCGCACCTGTCGGTACACAAACGGCCGCGCGAGGTCCGGTTCATCACCGCCGTGCCGCGCAACGCCATGGGCAAGCCGCAGAAGAAGCGGCTGCTGACGGACGAGTTCGAGGAGCGGACATGACCACCGCGCACACCACCGCCGAGGGCGCCGGCCGCCCGGGGCCGGCGCCCGACCCGTGGCTCCGCCGGTTCCACCCCGCACCGCCGGGACCCGCTCCCCGGCTGGTGCTCCTGCCGCACGCGGGGGGCAATGCCTCGTACTACTTCCCCTTCTCGCAGGCGCTGTCCGTGTACGCCGATGTGCTGACGGTCCAGTACCCGGGCCGCCAGGACCGGTTCGCCGAGCCGGTCCCGGGGAGCATCGGGGCCATGGTGGAAGGGGTCCACCAGGCGCTCCGGCCGTGGATGGACGGCCCGCTGGTGCTCTTCGGGCACAGCATGGGCGCTCTGGTGGCGTTCGAGCTGGCCCGCCGGCTGGAGGCGGAAGCCGAGGCCGGGGCGGAGGCCGGGGCCGGTTCCCCGGCCGGGGCCGGTTCCCCGGCCGGGGCCGGACCCCTGCGCGGGCTGATCGTCTCCGGGCGGCGCTCCCCGCTGCTGCGGCGGGCCGAGGACGCCTGCCCGCCGGACGACGACGCCCTCCTGGCGCAACTCGGCTCGCTGGCGGGCACCGACCCCCGGCTCCTGGCCGACGACGGGTTCAAGGAGCTGATCCTGCCGGCCCTGCGCGGGGACTACCGGGCAGTCGACGAGTACCGCTGCGCACCGGGGCCGGCGCTGCGCGTTCCGGTGAGCGTGCTGTGCGGCGAACAGGACCCGCGGGTGAGCGTGCCCGAGGCGATGGCCTGGCGGGAACTGGCGGCGGGGGCGTTCACGTTCCGAGGCTTCCCGGGCGGGCACTTCTACCTGGCCGAGCGCCAGGACGTGGTGGTCCGGGCCGTGCGCGAGGACCTGGCCTCGTTCGGGGCCGCTGCCGCGGGACCTGTTTCCGCTCCCGCGGTTTCATCCGCGACTGCTTCCACGGCTTCCGTGGCTTCCACGGCTTCCGTGGTTTCCCCGGCTTCGTCCGCCGGGGCAGCCGGGGCCGGAGGGACGGGGCCCGGGTAGCCGGACGGCCCGGCGGTGGTGGCGCCGTCGCGCGCACGTCCCGAGCGTACGGCCGCCACGCCCTGGAGGGCGACGGGGCCGGGCGTGCCGGGGCGGGGCCCGTCTTCCGTAGCGCGGGCCTGTCTTCCGCAGCCTGGGCCCGTCTTCCGTAACCGGGTGACGGGCCCAGGCCACCCCGCTCGGCCGCAGGCCGCACCCCGTATCCCGGGCCCGCGCGGCCACCGTTCGCGAGATGTTCCGCGCGGTGGAAACCGTGTGGGCAACCAGTCGGTGGCGTGGGTACGTTGACCCGCATGGATCAAACGGTTGGTGACCCCAGAACCGATCACCGCGCCCTGCTGGCGGCCGGCCTCACCGTCGTGCTGTGGGCTTCCGCGTTCGTCTCCATCCGTGCCGCCGCGGCCCACTACGACCCGGGGGCCCTCGCCCTGGGGCGTCTGCTGACGGCCTCGGTCGCGCTCGCGCTCGTCCTCGCGGTCAAGCGGGTTCCCTTTCCGCCCCGGCAGGCGTGGCCCGGAATTCTCACCTCCGGCGTCCTTTGGTTCGGCCTCTACATGGTGGCCCTCAACTGGGGCGAGCAGGAGGTCGACGCCGGCACCGCCGCCATGATCGTGAACATCGGTCCCATCGTGATCGCCCTGCTCGGCGGCTGGCTCCTGAAGGAGGGCTTCCCGCGCATGCTGCTGCTGGGCATGACGGTCTCCTTCGCGGGGGCGGTGGTGGTGGGCCTGTCGACCTCCCGGGGCGGCGCCTCGTCCCTGCTCGGCGTCCTGCTCTGTCTGGTCGCCGCCCTCACCTACGGCGCGGGCGTCGTCTCACAGAAGCCGGCCCTGAGGTATGCGAGCCCGATCCAGGTGACCACCTACGGATGCTTCGTCGGCACCGTGGTCACCCTCCCCTTCGCCGGTCAGCTCTTCGCCCAGCTGCCCCACGCCCCGCTGACGGCCACCCTCAACATGATCTATCTGGGTCTCTTTCCCACCGCCCTGGCCTTCACGACCTGGACCTACGCCCTCTCCCGGACCACCGCCGGGAAGATGGGCGCCACCACCTACGCCGTACCGGCCGTCGTCGTCCTCATCGCCTGGATCGCCCTGGACGAGGTCCCCGGCTGGCTGACACTGCTCGGCGGCGCGATCTGCCTGGCAGGTGTCGCCGTCTCCCGCCACCGTCCCGTCCGTCCCACCCCGGCCGGAGCCGGGAAGGCCCCCACCGCGACCTGACATCCGCCGCACACACGTGCAGGGGGGCGCCGGCCCCGGTACGGACAGGGCCGGGACGGCGACCCGCTCGGATGATGCGAAGATTCGAGGGGGACGGCAGCGAGCCGGCCCGGCGAAAGGTGTCTCCACATGGCCGCAGGATTCTCGGAATGGAAAGTCAATCGGCAGTACGAGGAGAACGACCGCGTCGTCCACCTCGGCCAGCAGTACCGCTGTCTGGCGACACACAAGTCCAACTCCGCGAGCAACCCGAAGACGACCGTCAAACTGTGGCGTAAGTACACCGGCTGAGACCGTCGCCGCGCCCCGCCCTCCGCGCCTCGCGTTTCGTACGCCGTACGCCGTACGCCGTACCCTGCGCGCTCCATCCTCCCGGATCCGGAACCCCCCCGGGGGGGCCAGGTGCACGGCACGGCCGGGAGGGCCGCGAACGAACTCCGGTCGCCGTGTTCGCGTCATCCCTTGGGCGCACGTACGGCGCCGCGTCGCGTTCCTGGGGGCCGAGCCCGTGGAGCGTCCGGGAAGCTGGGTGCCCCTTCGGGACCGGGAACCCGTCACGGCAGACGAGGTGAGCCGTTCCCGTTCGAGAACGGAGTGGTCTTGCGCCCGCCGTCGCCCCCTCACCCCCGCGGCCGTCGACGCCCCGATGCCCCTGTCAGCGGGCGCCACACTCGCCGAAGCGACCAGCGACCAGACCAGCGGGCCGCCCGGACCCCGGCCCCTGACCCGGCAGAGCGAGACCGTGGTCAGCGGAGACACCCCTGCCACCTCGGCCGAGGTCACGCTCTACCAGGCGGGCAAGGGGGAGGAATCCGCCCCGCGCCGCCTCGGCCGGGCCCGTAGTGACGGTGCGGGGCGGTCCCGCGTCGCGCACCGGCGCCCCGCCGATCCGTCTGCCGTGCTCTACCTGACGGTGGACTCGGGCCGTCCGGCGGCGCACCGTACGGGCGCACCCGACGCCCTCCCGGTCCGCCTGGTCACCGCGCTCGGCGCCCCCGGGGGCGCCGAGGTCAACGCGCGCACCACCGTGGCGGCCGGTTTCGCGCTGGCACAGTTCACCGAGCGGGCGCAGGTGTTGTCCGACCCCCACCCGGGGCTGCAGAACGCAGCCGCGGTCTCCCACCACCCGGCCGACATCGGCACGGGAAAGATCGCGAAGGTCCTCGTCGCCGCGCCGAACGGCCACCAGACCTCCGCCCCGCGCACCTTCATCAGCCTGGCCGACATCCTGGCGGGCTGCACCGCGGGATACCTTCCAGGCCGCCGCGGACATCGTCCGCGCCCTTGGCGACGACGTCCGGGCGTACGACACATGATGTGGGTGCCGTGGGTGCTGCCCGTGCGGGCGGTCAGGTCGGGCCGCGGTCGGTCATGTACGGGTCCAGACCAGATCCTTGCGTGGCATCCCCTCCCCGGGCCCGGCCCGGCCCCACCGTTGTCTTGTCCGTCCTGGGTTGCTGAGGCTTCGGTGGGGTGTTGAGGGATGCCGGGCTGTTCGCGGGGTATAGGCGTGAAACGTGGCGGACGGCACGGATGTTGGAGGTGGCTGAGGTGTCTGGTGTGAGGGTACTGGAGTGCTTTCCGGCGGGTGGGCCGCGAGGGAGCTGGCCGGCGGAGGAGTTCGCGGCTCAGCATCGTGCGCAGGGTGTGGTGGCGAGTGTGGTGATGGACCTGGAGCGGGACGCGTTCCTGGTGGTGGTACCGGAGGGGGAGCTCTCGCCGGCCGCAGCGTAAACACCCTTGGCGCCGCTTGCGTTGATCTCCCGTGGACGGGTGATGGCCGCTCAGTTCATCGAGGCGGAGAAGCAAGCAGGTGACAGCGCGGGCCAGGCGGGTGAGCTGACTGGCGGACCCGTCATGATCAGGAACTGGCCGTGCCGTTCGGTAGGGTCTGCGCACCGTCGGGGGTGGGGGTGCCTCTATGTTCTTCGTCAAGCGTGTGGTCAGGCTTGGCCCGAGGGTCGATCTTCTTCGCAAGGCATGAGACTGTCTGGTCGTGCCAGAGATGATGGGTGGGTTCGAGTCGGCCTTGGCTGCGGCGTCGTCTCGTTCGTGGACGCAACGTGCTCGCGCTGGGCGTGACCTTGCTTCCTTCGCTGACGTTGCTGAAGCTGCGGAAGTGCTGGTGGGGCTGCTGCTGGATGTCGAGGACACTGCGGTGACGCGACAGACAGCAGAGGCCCTGGCCCGCATGGGGACGGCGGCCGCGGTGAGGCTGATCGCTCTCGCGGTTGTCGAGGCTGACGACAACCAGGCCGACTGGCTGCAGACGGGGGTGCATGACGCGCTTATGGGACCGGACGGCGTGCCGGACGTCGCTGCGGCCTGCGGGAAGCTCGCCCGGGACGAGGAAGAAACGGTCCGGCGGGGTACCGCGGAGATCTCGGCGTGGACAGACGGCACAAGGTGTTGACCGGAACAGACCTGCCCATGGGCTGGTTCGGGCAGCCGCCGCTTGGGGGAGGCGGGGCTCGTAGAACGTGCCGTCGCGGAGCATGGCGAACTGCACGCTGATGCGTTGGCGGGCGAGCCGCAGGCTTCATGTGCCGGTGGTTTTGTGTTTCGGCTGTGGGGGGTTGGTAGACCTGCCTCGCTTTTGCTCGGCTTGTGGCTGGTGCGGGTATCGGACTTGCCGCTTGCGGTTGGCGGTTGGCGGTTGGCGGTTGTGGGGTGTGGTGGGGCGGTGTTCTGGTCGAGTTCCTTTTGGTCGTTCCTTGGAGTGATTTCCCTGCTTCGCGTGGTGCGGG
>NZ_JBEOXU010000233.1:0-6432 GCF_040296725.1 Streptomyces sp. NPDC002044 | reverse complement strand
CCGCATTGCGTGTCACGCCGATCGCCTGCGCGACCTCTTCCTGGTTCAGCCCCGTCAGCCGGACGGGGCTGCTCCCGGGCATCTGATCAGTGAGCCCGCCCGTACCAACGCCGCCCGTACCACCGCCGCCCGCACCGCTGGTGACGGCCTCCGCCCCCACCCCCACCTCCTCGGCCGACGGCCGCACCGGCACCGGCACCGGCACCGGCACCGGCACCGGCACCGGCACCGGCACCGGAAACAGCCTGGACGGCACCCGCCCGCCCCGGCTGGAGCGGGGCGCCGCCGCTCCGCCGGCCCGGAGCGGGCGCCGGACCCGCTACGCGGACGGGAGCGGCATCCCCGCGTACGTCGACGACCTCGCCTCGCTCCTCGCGGACGCCCCCGCCGACCTGATGGAGGAACTCCTCTCCCAGCCCGCCGCGTTCGGCCAGAGCAGCGTCGTCCTGCGCGGATCCGAACTGATCGCCGCCGAAGCCGAGAGCCTGCTGCGGAGCATCCCGTCCCTGCGGCCCAGGACGCCCGAACCCGGCGCCCCGGCCGGTACCGGACCGGTGGCCGACCTGCGCACGGCCCTGCGGCAGCGGCCCCGCGCCCTGATCGGCGGGCTGGCCCTCCCGTACACCGACACCGCCGGGGAGACCCGGGTGCTGCACGTCACCGCCCGCCACTACGGGAACTGGGAGCGGTTCGCCGACACGTACGGCAGCCCCACCAAGATCGACACCATGGACCGCGCCGCCGTCCAGGCCGGACGGAACAGCAGCGTGCAGTCCACGACCCAACTCGGCCTGGGCGGACCGTTCCTCGGGCCGTCCTCCGCCGCCGCCTTCGGCGGCTTCGGACGGCTCGCCCTGCGCGGCGGCTTCAGCACCAAGGCGGGCTACGGCCAGAGCGACCAGGCCACCGCGCAGGCGGAGACGCGTACCCTCGACGGCTCCCACGTCCACCTCGACGACCTCCACCTCACCCTCCGGGTCACGGACGCCGACGGCCGCCTGGTCACCGAACCGCCGCCGGCCGGCACCGCCGGACCGGCCCACGCCGCCCACACCGCTTTCGCCGTACGCGACGGACTGGCCCTGCGCCTGCCGGACAGCGCGGTGAAGCCGTCCCGACCGGGCCGGATCCCCCGCTCGATCGCCATGGACCACGACACCCAGTACCGGCTGGTGCGCACCGAGGGCTTCGGCCCCGTCGGCCGCATCCGGGACTGGGCCGCCACCGAGATCGGCGCCGCCCCCGGCAGCACCGCCCACCAGGAGCTGGACGCCTTCTTCTCCAGCGAATCCTTTCAGCGCCACGCCCGGATGCTGGCCGCCGGACGGCTGGCCACCGCCCCCCTGTTCGCCGACGACCGCCGGCGCACCCCGCTCGGCGTCTTCGTGGTCGAGCGGGTGGTGCCCGTCCGTGCCACCCTCGTCACGGAAACCCCGGACGCCGAACTGCGCGACATCGCCACCTCCACCGTCCGCAACGACCGGTCCCTGACCAAGACCGTCAACTTCGGCGTCGACGGCGTGCTCGGCCCGGCCTTCAACTTCCTCGACCTCGGCGGCGGAGCGCTCAACCTCCGCCTCCAGTTCGGGCCCGCCTTCCGTCACCTCTTCTCCGTCTCGCGCACCACCGCCTTCGGCGGCTTCGGCGGACTCAAGACCTCCGGCCAGGTCAAGGGCACCCCGACCGGCCTCTACCTGGTCCGCAAAACGGTGTACGTACGGCACGCCGGCAGCGGCTCCCCCGCCCGGCGCTTCCCCACCTGGAGCCTGGACCGGATGACGCGTACGGAGGCCCGCAGGCTCGCCGGCTGGGACGACGGGACGACCGTGCCGCTGCGTCACGGCCTGCCCGAGCCGTACGCCCCCGCCTACCTCACCCCCGACCGCCCGCCGACCCTCGGCATGCACCGCGTCGAGGAGTTCGCCCACGCCGACGGCCGCCGCACCCGCGACACCGACGGCCGCCCCCGCACCCTCCTGGACGCGTTCGCCGACACCGTCCTGACCGCCCTCGCCGACGCCCACCCGGGGCTGGTCGCCCCCCTGGACCGGCTCGCCCCGCCGGTCCGGCGCGGCCTGCTCGACCGCGCCCGGGCCGTCACCCGGACCGCCGGCCCCCTCGACCGGGCGCGGCGCGGCCCCCACTGGGACGACGCCGACGCCTACCAGACCGCCCTGTCGAACACGCTGACCGTCCTCTCCGCCCTCTCCCACCTGAGCCTGGCCGCCGGGCTGGAGGCCCTGACCACCACCGGCATCTCCATCCGGCTCACCGAGCCCGGCACCTTCGGCCAGTCCCACCGCCACGTCCGGGTGCACGGCGAACTGACGCACCGGCGCTACGAGGGCCGCCAGGACGACCTGAAGCTGCGGCACAGCGCCCCGGGCGGCCAGCGCACGGACGGCCAGGAGAGCCGCAAGCGGGCCACGGGCGCAGGGGCGGACCTCCAGCTGGCCTTCCGCGACCCGGACGCGGGAGCCGTCGAGTCGATCGGCGCCCCCGACAACGCCGGAGTGCTCTCCCTGGGCTGGCGTTCCGCCGTCCAGCACGAGTCCGAGTCCGGCTACGGCTCCTCCGCGACCAACGAGCCGATGTCGGTGAGCACCAAGCCCTCCCACCTCTACCGCTACGATCTCGCGCTCAGCGCGAGCCACGGCGGATACTGGCGCTTCCGCGGGCTGCTGCGCGGCGTCGCCACCCTCGGGCTCCTCGGCACCCAGCCGTTCGTCTTCCAGAGCCCGCGGACCCTGCTGATCGGCACCGGAGCGCACGGCCTTCCCGTCCGCGGCGGCCCCGTCACCGGGCAGGTCCTGATCAGCGTTCCCGACCGGCACGCCCCCGCCGTCGACCCGCACCGCCCCGGCGCCCCCAACCCGTACCGCTCGCCCGGCGGTCCGCCGGACACCACCGCCATGCCCCGCCGCCGGGCGCACGCCCTCGCCACGGGGGACCTCACGGCGCCCGCCGCGACCGGCGACGGGGGCCGGGCGCCGGGGCGCGGCGACCGCCTCTTCCGGGACCTCCAGCACCACCCCTTCCTCACCGTCGCGGTCCTCGTCCCGCCCGGACTGACCGACGCCGTCACGGACGTCGTACGCACCGCCTCCGGCGGATCCTGGCAGTTCGCCCAGGAAGGAGCCCCGGCCCGGGAGGCCGTCCTGCGCGCCTTCCAGCCGCAGTACGCCACCGCCAACTTCGACCAGAGCTCCGGACCGCTCGGCTTCGCCCTGGCCGGGCTGATGGGCAAACCGCCGTACGGCACCCTGTGGGGCACCTTCCGGCACTACACCGCGGTCCGCGGCGTCCACGCCCTCACCGGACCCGTCGAGATGGACACCGAGATGGTCCTCGGCAGCGTCACGCAGGCGACCGGCAAGACCGGGCGGACCGTCACGCACTCCTTCGGCGGCCAGCTCACCTACGCCAAACCCCACACCAACGCCGGCGGGCCGCTGGGCACTTACGGATTCGTCGTCAACCCCTGGTCCGAGAGCGCCCAGCACACCCTGACCCTCACCCGCAGCGTCGTCGCCGACCTCAACCTCAAGAGCTTCGGCCACCAGGTCCTCGTCACCGGCACGGTCGAGCACTGGGCGGTGATGGTCTCCACCATGCTCGGCACCACCGCCGCCCGGCTCCCCGCCGTCCCCGCCTCCTTCGCGGGCGCCGCCGGATCGGTCACCACCGTGCCCGGCGGCTGGCTCGCCCACGTACCCGAGAAGAGCGCCCACCTGCTGGGAATCCTGGACGACGGCATGGGAGACGTGCCCCGCTACACCGGCAGGGGCTGGTCCCCGCAGCCCTGGACGCGCGGCCACACCTTCGGCACGTACCCCGTCAACACCCTGGACCCGACCGACGTGCTCAGCGCGTTCCAGACGAAGGTGCGCGCCCTCGGCCTCGACGAGGACGCCCAGGAGGACATCCGCCGGCAGGTGACCTCCCGCGTCCTGCGCGCCCTGCACCGCGAGGCGACCGGAACGGGAACGAGCCTCCCCTCCCGGACCGGCGGCTGGGGCTGGGGCGCCGTACGCGTCGGGAGCCGCCGGGCCCGCGTACGGGTGGAACTCCTCCCCGGCACACCCGTCCTGGGGATGCTCGATCACGGGACCGAGCAGGAGGAGAACCGGCGCGCCGTCGAAACCCGCCAGGACGGAGCCGAGTTCACCTCCGGCCGGGACATCGGCGTCCTCGTCGGCGAAAGCGTCCACACCGGCGACCCCACCGCCGTCGCCGCCGGCCCCTCCTACACCGAGACCGGGACCTCACGGCGCGCCGTCTCGACCGCCCGCTCGGTCTCCACCGGCACCACCTACCGGGCGGCCTCGACCGAACCGCACGCCGAGACCACCACGCCCTACCGGCTGCGCCTCACCCTGGAGTTCGACGACGCCCCCGACCCCGCCTCCCCGGGCGCGGGCGCCGGATCCGCCGCCCCGAGCACGGCGCTGCGGCGGTTCACCGGCAGACAGCGGATCACCCAGACCGGCGCCGTCGGCGACCTGCGCGAACACGTCCCGCTCAGCCTCATGGCCCCGGACCCCGACCCCGCCGACCCCGCGCCCGACCCCCGGCTCGCCCCGCCCGACCTCACCGTCGCCACCCGGCCGCGCTCGGGACCGCGCCCCGGACTCCTCGGCCCCGACACCCTCCACGCGGACGGCACCGCAAGGCCGTTCACCTTTCCCGAGAACGGTTTCCACGTACGCCGCATCGTCGGCCTGGAACACGTCCAGGAGGCCGGGCGGCGCGCCATCGCCGAGTCCTACGGGATCGACCTCACCGGCCTGGACGCCCCCGACGCCACCCCCGCCCGCCGTACGGAACTGCTGCGCCGCGCCGCCGGAACCGCCCTCACCCGGCCGGGCGGCGCAGCCGCCCAGACCCTGGAGGACGGCACCACCAACACCGCCCTGTCCACCTTCTACGACCAGGCCCTCGTTCCCGCCGGGTACGAGGTGCCCGGGCTCACCCACCGCGACCCGGCCGGGACCGACTCCGCCCGGCTCTCCCTGCACGCGAAACCCGACTTCTCCCGGGCGGTCCTGCTCACCGTCGCGGACGGCAAGAAGCTCGAAGTCCTGCGCGAGAGCGCCGAGGGCACCGGCACGTCCGTGAGCCACGAGCACGCCCAGGACTCCGCGTTCGGCGGCGGCGTCGCGATCCGCAGCGAGGACACCGGCCTCAACCAGCTCGCCGCGACCGCCACCGGCCCCCACGCCGCGGACGGCGACGGCGCCCCGGTCGGCGCGGAGCGGCTCTCCTCGCTCAACGTCAAACCCAAGACCGGCCGGGCGTTCCTGTTCGCCGTCCCCACGGACTGGCTGAGCGTCGCCGAAGTGCACCGGGGCATCAAGGACAGCGGCCTCGGCAGGTTCCTCGCCGGCGCCTTCGGCCACCCGCCGCGCGGCCCCAAGGCCGTCTCCTCCCAGACCTACGCGCTGGCCTGGATCCGCGACGACGTCGCCCGGGAACTCGGCCTGATCAACGACACCACCTTCCCCACCCGGGTCTCCGCCGCCTGGGACGCCGTCGGCAGGGCGGCCAAGGCGTGGACCGAGGCGGACCAGGCGTACTGGAAGAAGCGCCGCGCCTCGTCCGGAGTGCGCGAGGCCCGGGAGGCCGCGCGCACGGCCCTCGGCCCGGCCCGCTCCGCCGCCGCGGACACCACCCGCCGGCTCGCCCCCCTCCTGGACGCCGCCGAAGCCGCCGACACCGCCCTCGCCCGCGCCGAGGCCGACGCCGTACGGGACCGCGCCGCGGCGAGCCGGCTGGAGGCCGCCGCCGACGCGCTGGACGCCGCCTCCGCCGCCGTGCGGCAGGCCCGGGCCGAGGCCGCCCGGGCCGAGCGCACCGCCCGGGCCACCGAGGACGCCGCCCGGGACGCCGTGGCCGCCCTGCACGGATGGGCCGCGCTGCCCGGCGAGGGGCCCGACCCCGAGGCCGTACGCCAGGCGGAGGACGGCCTCACCACCGCCCGGCGCACCGCCGCCGCGCTCCGCTTTGCCGCGGGCCGGCGGATCGCCGCCACCCGCGACCCGTACGACACCGCCACCGGCGAACTCGCCGCCGCCGAACGGGACGCGCCCGCCGGGGCGGGGGCTTCCACGGGCTCGGGGACTCCCGCCGCGCCGGAGCCTTCGGGGGGCGCCGCGACCTCCGGGGCCGCCGAGTACGTCACCGCGACCTCCGGGGCCGCCGAGTACGCGGAGACTTCCGATCCCGGTGGGGCGCCCGAGTCCGGTGGGGCTTTCACGGCGGTGACGACGGGGCTCGCCGTGGCTCCCGGACCCGGCACCCGGTTCGCCGCGCGCCCCGGCCCCGGAACCGAACGGGCCCGGCGGACCGCCGACGCCCTGCGCACCGGCGCCGACCGGCGGCTGGCCGCCGCCGGGGCCCGGCGGAGCGCCGCCGCCCGCCGCCTCACCGGTC
>NZ_JBEOXU010000232.1:0-6483 GCF_040296725.1 Streptomyces sp. NPDC002044 | reverse complement strand
CACCGCTGCTCACCACCGCCGCTCTCATCGCCACCGCGCTTCCCCTGCTGGGCGCCGGTCGGGCTCCCGGCCGCGTCAGGGGTCTGCGGCTTGCCCGGAAGCAGCTTGGCCGCCTGAGCCTTGATGCCCCACTGGGTGACCCGCCACAGGGCCTCGACCAGGATGTCCTTGCTCATCTTGCTGTCGCCGAACTCGCGCTCGACGAACGTGATGGGAACCTCCACCACGCGGAAGCCCTTCTGCACGGCCCTGCGCGCCAGGTCGACCTGGAAGCAGTAGCCCGCGGACGCCACCTGGTCCAGGCCCAGCCCTTCCAGGGTCTCCCGGCGGAAGGCCCGGTAGCCGCCGGTCACGTCGCGCATCGGGAGGTTCAGCATCAGCCGCGAGTACGTCGAACCGCCGCGCGAGAGGAACTCACGGCTCTTGGGCCAGTTCACGACCCGCCCGCCCGGCACCCAGCGGGAGCCCAGGACCAGGTCCGCGCCGGCCAGCGCGGTCAGCAGGCGGGGCAGCTCCTCCGGCTGGTGGGAGCCGTCGGCGTCCATTTCGACGATGACCCCGTAGCCCTGCTCCAGGGCCCAGACGAAGCCGGCGAGGTAGGCGGCGCCCAGCCCCTCCTTGCCCTTGCGGTGCAGCACGTGGACGTGGTCGTCGCCCGCCACCAGCTCGTCGGCGAGCTTGCCGGTGCCGTCCGGGCTGTTGTCGTCCGCGACGAGGATGTGCGCCTCGGGCACGGCCGCGCGCACGCGCCCGACGATCAGCCCGATGTTCTCCGCCTCGTTGTAGGTCGGAATGATCACCAAGGCCGTACCGAGCGGTCCGTGGGTCCGCTGTCCGCCGTCGCTCACTGAGTCCCCTTTTGTGCTGTCGCACGTCCTGTACGTCGTGTCGCAGAGGATGACTTTAGAACAGTGGTCGGGGCCCGCGGTCCTTCGGGCCGGTCAGACTCCCGCTGGCTGCGGGCCGCCGTGACCGTTGTCTACTGGACCGCCGGGCCCCGACCCGGGGCCACCCGCCGCCCGGCGAAACCTTCCCTCGCCCCCGAGGCGCGGGCGCGCTGCGCAGACGGATCCGTCCGGCACGGACGTCCTGTGGTGGACCCGGCCGAACCTATCCGGGTCGGGGCGCCCGTACCGAACCGAGGCCGACCGGATCACCCCTGTGGGCGTACGAAAGCCTCCCGCCCGCCGACGACCGTGGCCAGGCACACCGGCAACTCGGCCCCGGGGCTCAGGTCGGGCAGCCCGGGAGTGCCCGAACGCGGGTCCGTGGACCAGCGGGCGACCCGGTCGTCGGGGGCCTGGACGACCAGTTCCGCGGTCTCCCAGACCGCGTAGTCGGCCGGCGCCCCCGGGACGAGGACGCCCGCGTCGTCGCGGCCCAGCGCCCGCCAGCCGCCCCGGGTGTGGGCGGTGAAGGCCGCCCGTACGGAGATCCGGTGCTCGGGCGTCCGGTGGAAGGCCGCCGCGCGGACCGTCCCCCAGGGGTCGAGCGGGGTCACGGGCGCGTCCGAGCCGAAGGCCAGCGGAACGCCCGCCTTGAGCATGGCCGCGTACGGGTTGAGGGTCCGGGCGCGTTCGGCCCCCAGCCGGTCGGCGTACATGCCCTCCGCGCCGCCCCAGGCCGCGTCGAAGGCGGGCTGCACGGAGGCCGTGAGACCGAACTCCCCGAAGGCGGCGATCGTGGCGGGGGTCATCATCTCGGCGTGCTCGACGCGGTGCCGGGCGGCCCGCACGCGGGCCAGGCCGACCTTCTCGGCGGCCGCCCGCACGCCCTCGACGACCGCGGTGAGCGCGGCGTCGCCGATGGCGTGGAAGCCCGCCTGGAGACCCGCCTCGGTGCACGCGGCCACATGCTCGGCGACGGCGCGCGCGTCCAGGTAGCCGGTGCCGGTGTGGGAGGCGTCGGCGTACGGGGCGTGCAGGCAGGCGGTGTGCGAACCGAGGGCGCCGTCCACGAAGAGGTCCCCGGCGGCTCCTACGGCTCCCAGCTCCTTCGCCCGGCCGAGGTCCCGGTCGGCCCAGTACCCGAAGACCCGGGGCCCCGGACGCCCGGCGGCCAGGGCCAGCAGGCCGGTGAAGTCCTCGGCGCTGGAGATGTCGGGGCCGCCGCACTCGTGCACGGAGCCGATCCCGAGGGAGGCCGCGCGGTCCAGGGCGGCCCGCTGCGCCTCCGCGCGCTGGGCGGGGGTGACGGCGCCCAGGGCCGCCGCGCGGACGGCGTGGTGGGCGTCCCGGGTCAGCGGCTCGTCCCCGCGGGCGGCGACGCCGGGCACGAGGTCGAGCAGGGCCGTGGTGACCACGGCGGAGTGGACGTCGATGCGGCTCAAGTACAGCGGGCGGCCGCCGGCGGCCTCGTCTAGCTCGGCGCGCCGGGGCGCCCGCCGCTCCGGCCAGCGGGCCGCGTCCCAGCCGTGCCCGAGGAGCACCCGGTCGGCGGGGCGGCTCGCGGCGTACGCCCGTACGAGCTCCAGCGCGGCGGGCAGCGAGCGCGCCGCGGTCAGGTCCAGCCCGGTCAGGGCCAGGCCGGCGGAGGTGGTGTGGACGTGGGCGTCGGTGAACGCGGGCGTGACGAGCGCCCCGCCGAGGTCGACGACCTCGTCCACGCCCTGCGCGAAGGCGTCGGCCGCGCCCTCGGAGCCGACCCAGGCGATGTGCCCGCGCTCGACCACCATCGCGGTGGCGAACGGGTCGGCGGGGCTGTGTACCTCGCCCCCGCGCAGGAGGACGGTCCTTGTCGGTGCTCCGGCGGCGGCGTCGGCGGAGTGGGCGGTGCGGTCAGTCATGGGGACCAGTCTCCCGCGCCCCCGGCCCCGGCCGGACCGCCGGGTCCCCCGGCGGCCCCGGCGGTGCCGGGAGGCGCGCGGCGCGGGCGCCGGGCGGTCGGGACGCGGGCGGACTAGACGCGGGGCGGGCGGGCCTCGTACGGGGTGGACAGGACCACCGTCGTGCGGGTCGAGACGTGCGCGAGGGCGCGCAGACGGCCCAGCAGGTCCTCCAGCTCCAGGGGGGTCGCCACCCGGACCTTGAGGATGTAGTTCTCGTCGCCCGCCACGCTGTGGCACGCCTCGATCTCGGGGACCCCGGCCAGCCGGTCGGCGATGTCGTCCGGGGCACTGGGGTCGAACGGTTTGACCGAGATGAAGGCCGTCAGGGGCAGGCCGACGGCCTCGGGGTCGACGACCGCGGCGTAGCCGCGGATCACCCCGCGCTGCTCCAGCCGGCGTACTCGCTGGTGGACGGCCGACGTGGACAGTCCGGTGGCCTTGCCCAGATCCGTATAGCTCATCCGCCCGTCCCGCACGAGCAGATCAACGATCTGGCGGTCCAGCTCCTCCATTGCGCTCATAGCCGCTCAACTTAAGGCCCAGGAGTGCTCCAGGCACAGTGCCGTCCGCCCACTGGAGGCATCTGCGGCGGGCATGTGACCAAGGCCACAAGCCGAAGGGGGCGTACCGCCGGCAGATGTGGTTACTCGTGCCGCGCGACGGGAAGTGCTTGCTGTGGCCGTGGCCGTAGAACATGCCCGCCCGGCCCACCCAAGGGGGAGTACATCCATGCTGAACACCAAGCGCGCCGGTCGCATCGCACCGGAGCCCCTGGAGCTTCTCGATTCCGGGGACGACCCGTACCCGGACGACGCGGACGACGGCGAGGGCTTCGACGTCCATCACGCGATCTGCCCCGACTGCGGACAGTCGATCGCCCTCTTCGCCGACGAGGAGCACCTGCCGCAACACGCCCTCTGCCTGACCCCGTGGAACCCGTTCGGGCTCACGGTGTGCGCGGGCACCGGGCGGCCGGCCTCCGACGCGCTGCCGACCGTGGGTGTACCGCGTCCGGACGACGCGCCGGAGCTGGAGCCGGTCGTGCACCTGACCCTCCCGCAGGGGCTGGACTGGCGGACCCAGCCGTTCTCCCACGTCGGCGGCCCGGGCTCGCGTCCGGTCCGGGTGGTGAGCCCCGTACTGCCCCAGACCCGGCAGCAGCACGCGCAGGCCGCCTGACCCAGGAGCCGGGTGCGGGGCGGCCGCCGTGGACCCCCTGCGCCTACCAGTACGCGCCCCGGACCATGGCGTCCAGGCTGGCGTGGTGGAGGATCAGGCCGTCCGGGTCGGCCGGGATCTCGACCTCGCCGAAGTGCGCCTGCCGGTAGGCGATGCGCAGCATCACGATGCCGTGCCGCAGGGCCGCGTAGAGGGTGTGGAACTCCATGTCCCGGGGCGTGTGCCCGGTGAGCTCGGCGTACCGCCGCTCGATGTCCTCGCGGCGCAGGAAGTCGGGCAGGCCGGGCTGCCCGAAGCCGACCGTGAGGTCCTGGAAGAAGCGGTGGAGGTACACCGTCCAGCCGAGGTCGACCTCGCGCGGGGCGTACGCCGCCATCTCCCAGTCGAGGACGGCCACCGGGGTGAAGCCGTCGTAGACGACGTTCCCGATGCGCGCGTCACCCCAGTTGAGGACGGCCGGACCCTCCTCCGCCGGCCACAGCTCCTCCAGGCGCGCGAACGCCCGCTCGATGAGCGGGGACGGGGCCAGTCCGCCCACCACCCAGGCGTAGTAGGCGCGTTGGGCCTCCACGTGCCGCCGTAGCGGGCTTCCCTCCCCCTCGGGGAGCAGGAACTCGGCTTCGCCGGCCGGGAACTGGTCGTGCAGGCGGGCCAGCAGCGCGACGCTCGCCTCCTGGAGTCCGGCGCGCTCGGCGTCGGTGGCGGCGTGCAGCCAGTTCCCCTCGTACGTGTAGGGCATGACGTCGGGCGGGACCCGGCCCTCGGCACGGGCCATGACGAAGAACGGCGCGCCGAGCGGCCCGGGATCCTCCTCCAGCCACTGCACGCGGGGGACCGGCACGTCGGTGTGCTCGGCGACCAGGCTCATCACGCGGTGCTGGCGCGGCATGTCGTACGCGGGGAAGACGGTGTAGGCGGCCGGGTCGGCGGCGAGCCGCAGCGCGCAGGCGCGGAGCGGGGTGTCCGGGTGCTCTATGTCGAAGAGCAGGGTCTCGCTGGACATGCCGTTCGACCCGGGCACGGACGGGTTGGTGACCCGCGCCCCCGGGAGCCTGGCGTCCAGCCAGGCGGCGAGGCGCCGCCCGAGCTCCTCGGGCTCCCGGGTGGAGGTGCGCGGACGTGGAGCGGTGGCCATGGGTACCCCTTCCTTCCTGTTCGACTGCGGGGGCGGGGGCTACGGGGCGGAGCTACGGGGCCACGGACGAGTAGTCGGCGAAGCCGCTCGGGTCGTGGCGGCCGAAGCTGCCGTGCTCGAAGATGCCGTGGCCCACCTGGCCGTCGAGGGTGAAGCGGGCCGAGTGGTCGGTGACCCCGAACGCGGCCATGGGATGGGCGGCGGGGTCGGAGAGGTCGTAGCGGCGGCGGTCGTTCCAGCCCCGGCCCTGCCAGGTGCCGTGCTGCCAGTCGGCGGCGGGCGGGTAGCCGGCGCCGACGGCGAGCGGGGAGGAGTTCAGGATCTCCACGCCGAGTTCGAGGGGCTTGCGGGCGGGGTCGGCGAGGTGGACGACCGCGCTCAGCGGGTGCCGGGTGCCGGTGCGGTAGCGGATCTCCGTCTGCGGCCAGCCGAGTTGGACGTCGTGACGGCCGCTGGCGTCGGGGAAGACCTGTACGGCCTCGTTGAGGGTGCGGTGGCCGTCGGCGTCCTCCTGCGCGACGACCATGAGGAACCGGTCCTCGAAGCGGACCGGTATCCAGAGCCAGTGGAAGCCCTCGGGCCGGTGCTCCTCGGCCGCCCGGCCGCCGTCCTCTCCGGGGATCGGCCGTACGCCCCAACTGCGGTCACGGGTACCGGTCCACTCCCCCGGCGTAAGCGCGAGCTCTTCCCCGTTGGCGCGGATGGTGCCGGTGACCCCGCCGGCCTGGACGAAGCGGCGGCCTTCGAGCATGAGACGGTCGCCGCGCCGCTGGACGTGGTGGGGCTCCCAGAGCGCGGGGAACCCGGCGGTCCAGGTGACGTCGTACGAGAGTCCCCGGGGGTCGTCCGGATCGGCGGCGCAGCGGAGGGTGAGCTGCTTGAGCGGTACGTCGACGGTGATGGACAGCGGGCCGACGGAGAGGTTCATCCGGTCGTCGGTGAGCGCGTCGGAGGCCCGGACGGCGAGGAGTTCGTCGCCGATGCGCAGGGTGGCGTAGGCGTCGATGACACCGGCGTTGGGGTAGACGCCGAGGCCGAGGATGAGGACGGCGCGGCCGGCGTGGTCGAAGACGTGGAAGATGCACCGGTCGTAGGCGTTCCGGTCGCCGCTGACGAGGTGCTTCATCGACAGGGGGGCCTGGTGAATGGGGTATTCGTCGAGGGCGATGGGCCGGTCGGCGGGCATGGCGGACCTCCTGGACACGGTGGCGGCGGCGTCGTCTCGGGCGGACATGACGGTACGTCAGAAACTGTGCGGGGGGCCAGACTTCTGGCACGGAGTGGCGGGTCGGCACGGTGTGGCGGGGGCGGGTCCAGCGCAAGCACCGCTCCCCCGGTTCGA
>NZ_JBEOXU010000231.1:0-6556 GCF_040296725.1 Streptomyces sp. NPDC002044 | reverse complement strand
GCCGCCAGGGCCCGCTCGCGGTCGTACGGGCCCAGCCGCGCCGCGGCCATCAGCAGCGCCTCGTACGCGTCGCCGACCGGCCCGTCCCGGAGCGCGAGGGCGCCCCGGACGAGTTCCGCCCGGCCGCGCACGGCGTCGTGGGCGGTCGCGTCACGGGTGCCGGCCAGCAGCTCGCGCGCCCGGCGGGGGCGCCCCGCCAGCCGGGCGTACTCGGCCGCGTCGGTCAGGCGCGTCGTACGGGCGTTGCCGGGGGCGGTGAGTCCGGCGGCCCGGGCGAGGGCCGCGGTGCGTTCGGTGCCGGAGGTGCGGGTGCCGGGGGCCGCCGCGGCCACGAGTTCGGCGGCGAGCCGGGCGTCGGGGCCGTCGGCGGCCGCGGCGCGGTGGAGCAGGTGGAGCAGGCGGTGCCGTTCGGCGTCGACGGACGAGGCCAGCAGCGCGTGGGCGGCCCGGCGCCGCGACGACGGCTCCGCGTGGTAGGCGGCGCGGCGCAGCAGGGTTCCGCGGAAGGTGATGCGGCCGCCGTCGCCGCGGGCGACGCCCTCGGTCTCGGCCGGTTCCAGCGCGCCGGGGTCCAGGCCGGCCAGCCGGGCGGCACCGAGGACCTGTGCGGCGTCGGCGCCCACGGCGTCGGGGTCGGGGTCGGCCGCGTGCGCGGCGGCGGCCAGCAGCAACAGCAGGCGCGTGTCGGCCGGCAGCGCGGCGAGCCGGTCGCCGACGGTGCCCAGCAGGAGGGCGGCGTCCGCGAGCGGCCGGGGCAGCGGGCGGTGACCGCGCAGCTGGTCCGGTGACAGGCGTGCGACGAGCGCGGTCAGCAGCGCCGGGTTCCCCTCGGCCTCGTGCAGCAGCTCGTCCCGTACGGACGGATCGGCGTCCGCGCCGGTCAGCGCG
Source organism: Streptomyces sp. NPDC002044 (assembly GCF_040296725.1). Taxonomy (NCBI): domain Bacteria; kingdom Bacillati; phylum Actinomycetota; class Actinomycetes; order Kitasatosporales; family Streptomycetaceae; genus Streptomyces; species Streptomyces sp. NPDC002044. The sequence goes on along the minus strand of NZ_JBEOXU010000231.1, from coordinate 5,668 downwards.
TCGAGCAGGGCGGCCGCCGGGCCGTCCTCCAGCGGGCCGAGGCGGACCACGGGCACCCCGCGTAAGGCGGGGTCGTCCGCGCGGTGTTTCGCGGCCGACAGCAGGAGCCCGACCACCCGCGGATGGCCGGGAGCCCGGCGGGCGGCCACGCCGAGGGCGGCGCGCGACGCGGCGTCCCACCGGTGTACGTCGTCGGCGCAGACCAGCACCGGCCCGCCCACGGCGGGGCCGCCCAGCAGCGCCGACGAATCCACCGCGCCCCCGCCCGCGCCCGCACCCCCGCCCGGCTCCGCCCCCACCGGTGCGCGGAGGGGGTGGAGGGGGACCGCGTCGATTCGTCCGGCCACCGCGCGGAGCAGCGCGGGCCCCCCGGCGAGCCCGGGCGGAGGGCGGAGGGCGGCCGGAGCCGCGGAACCGGGGCGCGGACCGGGTCCGGCCGCGAAGTCCCGGGCGGCCCGGGCCAGCAGGGCGGTGCGGCCCAGTCCGGGCTCGGCGACGAGCAGCAGCGCTCCCCCGTGTCCGGCCCGGAGCCGGTCTAACAGCGCTGCCACGGCGTCGAGTTCAGCGCTCCGGCCGAATATCCGGAGCGCGAGGTTCACGGTCGTCTTCCCGGTCACGGCCGTCACGCTAGGCCCGTGTGCGCGGGGGCGGAACGCCCGGATCCGCCGGTTGGGCACGCTCCCCGGCGCGACGGCCCAGGTCTGTGCGGGTCCACACCACCCCGCCGACGACCGGCCGGCTCAGGAGGCGTGCGGGCAGTTGCCCCGGTACTCCTCGATGGTCAGGCCCGGGCGCGGCAGCGGGCAGAGGAACTGTTCGTAGCGGGTGTCGTTGTCGATGAACCGCTTCAGCCACGCGACGCTGTACTTCGCGATGGTGGTGTTCGACGTGTTGGGCGTGAAGTGCGTCGCGCCGTTCAGTTCCAGGTACGCCTTGTCGAGGGAGCCGGGCAGGCTCTCGTAGAACGGCTCCGAGTGGGAGGCGACCGGCGCGATCGAGTCCCCGTCGGCACCGATGACCAGCGTCGGCGTCTGGATCTCGGGCCAGGACTTGTCCAGGTTCCAGCCGGTGAGCGGAATCGCCGCCTGGAGCGACGGCCGGCTCTTGGCGGCCTCCAGGGTGCCGCCGCCGCCCATGGAATGGCCCATCACGCCGAGTCGGCTGCCGTCGATCCGCGCGCGGACGGCGCTGCGCCCGGTCAGGTAGTCGAGTCCGGCCAGCAGTTGGCGGCCCCTGCTGTCGGGCTGGTCGAGGGTGGTGAGGGTGTCGATGGTGAGGACGACGAAGCCCTGGGAGGCGAGCCGCGGTCCGAGCCAGGCGATGGACGACTGGCTCGCGGTGTAGCCGGGTGAGATCACGACGGCCCCGAAGGTGCCGTCGGCGGTGGACGTCGGGTAGTAGACGGTGCCTCCGCCGAAGCCCGTGACGCTCAGCGAGGAGACGGTGGTCTGCGACACCGCGTACGAGCCGCGGGCGGCCTCGATGCTCGACACGGTCGGTGCGGGACCCCGCTCGTACGGGTTGCCCGCGGCCTGGGCCCCCGGAGTCATCGCGGTGGTGAACCCGCCGACGGCCAGGAACGCGGCCAGCCCGGCCAGGAGCGGCCGGAGTCCGGCCTTCCCGCGGGGGGCGGGACCCGAGGACCGCGCGGCCCCCGCGCTCACCTCGGCGGCGGTGCGGGCGCGGCGGGCGCGGCGGGAGTTCTCGCTGTTCTGCTGCTGCACGACGGAGTCGTCCTCTCGGTCGTGGCGGAGCCGCTCCGGTCGCGGGCGGCCGCCGGCTCCCGAGCCGAGGGCCGCGCCGAACACCGGGGGGGGGACCGCCGTGTTCGCTGGCCGGACCACTGTCACGGCGGATCCCCACGGCGCGCATCGGCGTAATCACCGGCCTCGTCGTCACCGGCTCTCCGCGGGACGCGGGCGGCCCGCTCCGGGCGCCCCGGGCCGGGAACCGGCAGGGACAGCGCCACGCACTCGGTGTTCGGGCCCGCCGTGGTCGGCACCGCCGCGCGGACCGTGTCCGGTGCGTACTCCTCCAGGTCCGGCGGCGGCGCGTTCGGCCGCCGGGTGTCGAGCCGGCGGAAGAGGGCCTCCCGGCTGCCGAGGGTGTGGGCCGACGCGTGCGCGGCCGCGCGGAAGTCCACCCACTCGTCCACCGCCGGGGTGGCCGGGCCGTCGGCGTACCGGGTCAGGGACACCTCGCCGTCGGTGTAGCGGGCTACGTAGAAGGCGGCGCCGACCGCGCCCCGGAGCCAGGCCAGGCTCTCCCGTACGGATCCGCGCCCGCCGTCCGGCCGCGGGGTGCCGCCGGGCGCGTGGGCGTCGGGGCCGGCCGGGGTGGCGAGGTTCGCCCGGAGAAGTGTCCCGGCCGCCCGGGCGAGGGCCGGTCGGCGGGCATGCGGGAGCCGTGCCCGGTCGGCGAGGGCGTGGGCGAGCCGGGGTGCGGGGAGGAAGACCTCGCCCAGGTCCGGGTCCCCTGTCCAGGTGTGCCCCGTCGCGGCCAGACGCAGGTGCGGGGGCAGCCGGTAGCCGGTCCGCCGGGCCCGGCCCGGCCCGGCGGTGAGGGCGGTCAGGTCCTGCGTCGTGATGGGCGGGGAGGTCCAGATGACCGAGGCGGCGAGCGCTTCTTCGAGATCGTGCGGTACGGGTGGCAGTTCGGGCAGGCCGGCCTCCTCGGGCAGTTGCCGGGACTGGTCGTGCCAGTGGCGTGCCGTGGCGGCCTCGGCGCGCGCGAGGTGGTGCAGGTACAGGCAGCGGGCCGCCGTCCGGGATCCGGCCCCGGCCGCGTACTGGAACCAGAACCGTGCGCCCTCGTTCTCCCCGGCCAGGTGCAGGAGCCCGGCGAACAGCAGCGTCGATTCGGCGCTGTGCGGCCAGGAGCCGGCGCCCAGCGCGCGTTCGGCGTAGTCCCCGCTCTCCACCAGGGCCCGGGCCGTCTCGTCCAGGGTCCGGGCGGCCCGTACGTGGCAGGCGGCGTCCAGCACCAGGTGCCCGGTGCCGGCGGACCGGGCCGTTCCCGGTCCGCCGGCGCCGGGTCCGCACCCCGGGCCGGCGCCGGCCGCCGGGCGGGCGCGGTGGGCCACGACACGGCGGGCGATGCGGCACCGGGCCGCGTACTCGTCGTATCCGGCGTACTCCTCGCCCAGTACCGAGGCGTCCTCGACGACGGCGTCCAGGGCGCACGGCGGCAGGCCGCGGTCACGTGGCAGATCGCTCACCGGTCCTTGTCCTCTCCGGGGATCCAGTCCACCCCGAGCTCGCGGGACAGGGTCCGGCGGGCGCCGCGGATGTGCGAGCGGACCGTCGCGGGCGAGATGCCCATCATCCGGCCGACGGTGTCGGAGTCGTTGCCCAGGACGAAGGACAGCAGCACCACGTCGTACTGCTTCTCGGAGGGCAGCTCCGCTATCGCCGCGTACAGCCCGAGCTTCGACTCCAGCAGCTCCAGCCGGTCCCGGGAGGAGCGGCGCAGGCAGGCGAACCACGCCGTCTCCACCATCGCGACCCGGCGGCCCGGGACGGCCAGGCGGCGTTCGACGTGCTCCCGCAGCGCGGCCCAGGCGAAGGCGTGGAGGCTCGCCTCGCGGAGCGCGTGCGGCCACACCTCCAGCAGGAAGGTGAAGACGTCGTCGACGATCTCCTCGGCGTCCCGCGCGTTGCCCAGTTGCAGGTGCGCGTAGCGCAGGTAGGTGCGGTGCTGCTGGGAGTGGAAGGCGGTGAAGTCCACGGGCAGCACGCCCGCCAGCGTGACGGAGACCGCCCTGTTGCCCGCTCCCGACGGGTCGGACTCACCCTCGCCCATGCACTCCCCCGCTCCGGTGCGTCCCGCCTCCGGGGGCGAGGGGTGCGTCGGGCGCGCGGGGCTCGGTGGCGGCTGTGGGCGCGCGGGCGGCGAGCTCGGCGAGATTCATGTCGGCGGAACCCCTTCCAGTGGCGTGACACCAGCCAATCGGAGAAAGGGGCCGATCGTGCAAGGCCGTCCCGGGATGAACCCGGGAGAAGGGCGTACCGGACTTCTCACGCGCCCCCGCCGTACCCGGACGCGCCCCGACCGCCCGCGCTCGGCACCGGCGGGGCACCCACGCGGCTCGGCCCTCCGGCCGCACAACAAACCATCACCGGGCCGATGTGCAATGTCTGCCATGACTGAGGTAGATTTTCGAGTGTTCCACGATGAGGTAGTCGACACCGGACCAGCGCGTCGAGCCGAGTCCGCCGGACCGCCCCATGGCCCCGGGAACCGGCACGACCAGCGGCCCCCGGAGCGCCCCCGGAGCAACGACCGCGACAGCGGGCTGCCGCGGCACACGCCCGCCGAACTAGGAGTGATCCCGCATGACCGAACGCCCCGCCCCGCAGGCCGGTGGGGAGGACATCGCCGTGGACGTCCTGGACCACGCCGTGATGGTCCGGCCCACGGGAGAGATGGACATCGACTCGGCCCCCTCCCTGGGTCTCGCCCTCACCTCGGCCCTGGCCCACGCGTCACCGGCGAAGGCGGTCGTGGTCGACTGTTCACGGCTGGTCTTCTGTGACTCCTCGGCGCTCAACACCCTCCTCAGCGCCCGGCGCAGCGCGGTGGAGGCGGGCTCCGTCATCCGCCTGGAGTCTCCCAACGACCAGCTCCGCAGCCTGCTGCGGATGACCGGCACCGTGTCCCTGTTCCCCCTCGGCCGGGAATCGTCGGGCTGACCTCCGGGGCGACCGGCCCCCCGCCCCGGAGGTCCGGGCCCCGCCCCCGGTGGGCCCGGGGCCCGGCCCGGGCGCGCGCGTGGCCCGGATGCCCACCGGATCCGGGCCACTCCCGGGGCGTGCTTCCCGGGCCGTCCCCGGGCGCCCGCGGACCGTGCGGGCTCAGGTGTGGAGACGGCTGTTGGAGCCCTCCCGGTCCCCGGCGCTCTCGTCGTTGAACCAGTAGTCGCCCGCCGCCAGGTACCGGAAGGCATGGGCGGTCTTGCTCGGCAGGGCGACCGTGACGGCACGCTTCCCGTCCTTGCGGGGCACCAGCGTGTGCGCGCCGGGCTGCCACCCGTTGAAGTCGCCCACCACACTCACCGGTCCGGGCGGGGAGTCGGCGGGAAGGACGAAGGTGACCTCGGTGTGGTCCTTGCGCAGCTTGCGTTCCAGCACGTGTCGGCTCCCGCCGGTCGGTATCGGGGTCCACGGCCCGCAGCGCCGCCTCCCGGGCCCTCGGTCCGTATGACGGCGTCAAGGAGAGCGGGGAGCCGCCCGCTGTGTCCGCCGTCGGGACGGTCGGGGCCCTGGGTCAGCGCGCCCACTCCACACCAGCCCGCGTTCCGCGCGGCCGCCGAAACGCGGGGCGGGCATCCGCCGCAACCCGTCCGGCGGACCGCGGGGCCCGCGGTCCGGCCCCGTACGGGCAGCGGTCGTCGCCCGGCCGCCTCCCGGCCATACTGAAAGCGCGGGCACCGCGGGCGGTGACCCTGCTCCCCACGACGGCGTGCCACCGCGCCTGCACCGCTCGCACCGGTCCGCACGGCCCTGGGAAGCGGTGACCGGTCCATGTGCGCACACGCCCCGAACGACGGCGGAAGCCGCCCCGAGACCCCGGCCCCCGGCCACTACGGCACGGCGGTGTTCCCGCCCGGCCAGGCCGGGGAGGACGAACGGATCGACCTCGGCGCGCTCGCCTACGACGACGTGACGCT
>NZ_JBEOXU010000230.1:0-6571 GCF_040296725.1 Streptomyces sp. NPDC002044 | reverse complement strand
ACGGCGCTGTTCTTCGGGGTCCTCGCCGGGATACCGGACGGCGGTGGTGGCGACGACGGCCCGTACTCGGACCTCCCGGTCTCCGAGCGGGTCTGTCCAACTACCTGCCCGACGGGCCTCAGCGCTCCGACAGTTCCGACGGGGCCTCCTGGACCACCCAGCCGTTGCCGTCCGGGTCCTCGAAGGTCATGAACGAGTTCCAGGTGTCGCCCTTGCCGTCCTCCCAGCCCGTCGCGCCGACGTGCCGCACCGGGGAGACGTCCACGCCCCGGGCCACCAGTTCCTCGCGGGCCGCGTCGATGTCCGTGACGCAGATCTGGAGGCCCTGCAGCGTGCCCGGCGCCATCGGCTTCGTCCCGGGCGCCGCGGGCATCCCGTGGAGCATGGCGATGGAACAGCGCGAACCGGGAGGGGTCAGCTGGATGATCCGCATCCCGGGGGCGACCTCGTCGTCGAGGTCGACCTTGAAACCGACCTTGTCGGCGTAGAACTCCTTGGCCCGGTCCATGTCGGCGACGGGTACGGGAACGACTTCGAGCGTCCAGTTCACGGAAGAACCTCCTCAGAAACGCCGGAGAGCCCCGGCAGGTCCACCGTCTCCCACGACACCGCCGACGCGCACGCCGAAACGCCAATCCGGTCCGTTCCCGTCCGGGTCCGCGCCGGCCGGCGTCAGGAGACGAAGACGCTCCTGTTCCCGTTCGGCCGGTAGGTCTCGCCCGGGTCGACGAAGTGCTCGACCCGCCCCGAGCAGTCGGGGCCGGACCACACCGCGACGGCCGCCGCCGTGTAGTTGGACACCACCGGCGGAACGAAGTCGCCGAGCGGGAAGCAGCCGACGGGCTCGCGGTGGGACACCCCGTCGACGATCAGGATCCCGTGGGCCGCGTACGCGGTGCCGTGCACCGGGAACGCGAGCGCGGCGGCGGCCGCCGCCGTCCCGGCCAGCGTCGCCATACGTCGATTCATGCGCCTACCTCTTTCAGGAGCCGGCCGGGGTCCGGGCGGTGCGGTCCCGGCCGGTCTACCGCGCACCCCGCGGGCCGGACGGGCCGTGGGGGCCGCCGTCACCCGGCCGGGTGCACCGGTTCACCGGCGCGGCGGCCGCGGCGGGACCCCGGTTGACCCGGGGTCCCGCCCGCGCGTTCGTTCCGGCCCGTCGGGGGGAGCCGCGTCCGCGGCCGGGTTAGGCTCGGGACCAGGTTCTGAAGGGGATGGTCCGCATGTGTCGCTGGCTCGCCTATCTGGGTTCGCCGATCCTGCTCGACGCCCTGCTCTACCGGCCGGAGCACTCGCTGATCAACCAGAGCCTGCACGCCCGCATGGGCGTCGAGTCGACCAACGGAGACGGCTTCGGCATCGGCTGGTACGGCGCCGACGGCGACGGCACACCGGCGGTGTTCCGCGACATCGGGCCCGCCTGGAACAACCGGAACCTGCGGGAGCTCTCCGCGCACGTCCGCTCGTCCCTGTTCTTCGCGCACGTCCGCGCCTCGACGGGCTCGGCGATCCAGCAGACCAACTGTCATCCCTTCCGGCACGGCCGCTGGATGTGGATGCACAACGGGGCCATCGCGGACTTCCACCGGCTCCAGCGCGACCTGTGCATGGCGGTCGATCCGGCACTGTTCCCCTCCATCGAGGGGTCGACGGACTCCGAGGTGATGTTCTACCTCGCCGTCACCTTCGGTCTCGACCAGGACGTTCCCGCCGCGGTGGCCCGGATGGCGGGGCTGGTGGAGCGCCTCGGCAAGGAGCACGGCGTTCCGGAGCCGCTGCAGATGACCGTGGCCGTGAGCGACGGCGAGCGGGTGTGGGCCTTCCGGTACTCCAGCCAGGGAAAGTCGCGGTCGCTGTTCTACAGCAGCCGTGCCGAGACCGTCCGGCACCTGTACCCGGAGCTGGACTACCTCAGCGAGGTCTCCGACGAGACCCGGATCGTGGTGTCCGAGCCCTTGGGGGACCTGCCCGGCGTGTGGAACGAGCTTCCCGAGGCGAGCTACACCGTGCTCCCCTCCCACCCGGAGACGGACTACCTCCCCTTCATCCCCGACGCCGGCTGAGGCGGGGGCGTCATCGCCCAGCGGATCGTCCGTGTGACGGCGTGGCCGCTCAGGCGTACGCAGGTCTCCCCCGGGCCGGTGGCGGTGCGCAGCGCGAGCGCGGTGCGGGCCCAGGGCGGGAGCAGTGCGACCGCGTTCGAGGCCAGCAGCGCGTACGGCGGCCGGGCGGCCAGGGGCAGCGGCGGGTGGCGCAGGATGAAGCGGGCCGCGTCGAGGGCCTCGGGGGTGGCGCGCAGCTCGGGCCGGTACGCCGCCAGCCGGGCGGTCAGCCCGGCGCGGTCGCGGGGCGGGTCGGCGATCCCCAGGGCGGACGCCACCCGGGCGGTGTCGGCGAGGTACGCGTCGCAGCCGGCGGCGTCCAGGGGGTGTGCGCCGAAGCGCTGGTGGGCCCGTAGGAAGCTGTCGACCTCGGCCGCGTGCACCCAGCCCAGCAGGTGCGGATCGGCCGCGTGGTACGGCTCCGCGCGGGCGGTGGTTCCCCGTACCCGCTCGTGGACGGCGCGGACCCGGTCCACGGCGCGCTGGGCGTCGGCCGCGGTGCCGTAGGTGGTGACGGCGAGGAAGGTGCTGGTGCGCTGGAGCCGTCCCCAGGGGTCGCCGCGGAAACCGGAGTGCGCGGCGACGGCTGCCATGGCCAGCGGGTGCAGTGACTGGAGCAGGAGGGCGCTGAGGCCCCCGATGAACATGGACGCGTCGCCGTGGACCGTGCGGATGGGCCGCTCGGGGCCGAACCAGCGGGGTCCGGGGGCGCCGTGGATGCGGGCCCGGTTGGCCGAACCGCCGGGTCCGGCGACCCGGGTGAACAGCGTCGTTCCGAGTCGCTCCCTCAGGTTCCGGCCGCCACGGGCGGCGGGCTCGTCCATACTCCTGTTCTGCCCCGCCGCCTCCCGGTTCACCCGCTCCGCGCGGGACGCGCAGCCGACGCCGTCACGTGCCGACGAGGTTCCGCACGTTCTCGACGCTGCCGCAGTCGGCCGACAGGTGCTCCTCCCGCGCCTTGAGGAAGGCCGCGCCCAGCTCGGCCCTGCGCTCGTCGGGGACGTTCTCCCGGGCGCCGTTGAGGATCGTCCGCTCCTCCTCGTCGAGGTGGTGGGAGACCGCCTTGACCAGGTCCTCCAGCCGGGCATCCCACGCGTCGGAGCCCACCTCGGAGACTTCGAGGAGTGCGAGCAGCGCCTCGTTCCCCTCGGCGTGCTCCTCGGCACCGTGCTCCACTTCCTCGTTGTCGACGTCCTTGAACCGCTTCAGCGCGCCGTACACCTCGCTTTCCTCGGCCTCGCCGTGCGCGATGAGCAGCGCGGAGAACTTCGCGAGGGCGGCCGCCCGGTCCGACTCCACGCTCCGCATCCGGCGAAACAGGTCCTCCATGGTGCGGTGGTCCTTCAGGATCATCTCGACGACGTCCTGGTCCTGCTGCTTCTGGGCGGTCATGCCGCAGCCTCCTCCGTGGGTGTTCCGTCGAGTGGCGCGTGCTCGGTGAGGGCCGGTTCAAACCCCGGGCGTCGGGCGCGGGCCCTCCCCGTACCGACGATCCGGGGGTCCGCTGGCCCTTCGGCCCGTGTGGCAGCGGAATTCGGGTTTGTGCGGGGGTGGTGGGGGCAGCCGCGTCAACGAATACGAACAGCCCCCGAATGGAGGCGCGAGATGTCATCGAACACGCTGATAGCCGTCATCGTCGTGGCGGTGGTCGTGGTGATCGCGCTCACGGCACTGCTGTGGGCGCTGGCGCGGCGACGCCACCTGCGCGAGCGGTTCGGGCCGGAGTACGAGCGCACGGTCGAGGAACAGGGCGGCCGGAAGGCCGCCGAGCGCGATCTGCGCGCCCGGGAGGAACGGCACGACAGCCTCGACATCAAGGAGCTGTCGGCCGAGCGCCGGGACCATTACGCGCAGGAGTGGAGCGGTGTCCAGCAGCAGTTCGTGGATCACCCGCAGGGCTCGGTGGCCGAGGCCGACGAGCTGGTGACCCGGCTGATGGGCGAGCGCGGCTACCCCACCGACGAGGGGTACAGCGGACAGGTCCGGGACCTGTCGGTGGAGCACGGGCGCACGCTGGAGGAGTACCGGGCCGCCCACGCGGTCAAGGTGCGCAGCGGGGCGGGAGAGGCGACGACAGAGGAGCTCCGAGGGGCGATGGTCCACTACCGCGCCCTCTTCGAGGAACTGCTTTCCGATCAGAGGAGCCGTTGACATGCAGCACCGTGACGAGAACACGCAGCGGGCCACCGAGCCCGTCCTGACCACCGAGGACCTCGCCCACCCGGCTCAGGCCCCGGTCACGGGCCACGGAACGGAGCCCCGGACGGGCCGTGAAGCGGGCCGCGACACCGGTCCTGACACCGGCCTTGACACGGGCACGGAGCCTGGCACGGAGCCGGGTATCGGCACCGGCACCGGCACGGGCATCGGCACGGGCCGTGACACCGCCGTGTACCCGGGCGAGGCCACCGGCGACCCCTCGCGCCCCGACACCTTCGGCGACGGCGTACGCGGCGACGGCATACGGAGCGCGGAGGCCGACGCCCACCGTGCCGACGAGGCCCGGTCCGCCGAGGCCGACGCCCACCGGCCCGAGGAGAACCGGACCGGTGACACCGCGGAGGGCGCTGTGCCCCGCGCCTCCGGACCTCCGGGTGACACCGCGGCGGACGGCGAGGCCGAGCCGCTCCTCGGTACCGCGGAGGCCGAGGGCTACCGCACCAGCTGGACCGAGATCCAGGGACGTTTCGTGGACGACCCGCGGGAGGCCGTCAGGTCCGCGGACACCCTCGTGGCCGAGGTCATGCAGGCTTTCGCGGGCACCCTGGCCGACCACCGGGGCCGGCTGGAGAAGCAGTGGGACAGCGGTGAGCAGGTGGCCACGGAGGACCTCCGGCAGGCTCTGCGGGCCTACCGGTCGCTGATCAACCGGCTGCTCGACACCTGAGGGTCAGGGATGGTCCGGGACGTGGATGTCCAGGACACAGATGTCGTCCCGGTGACCGGGACGAAGGGCGGCCAGGGTGCGGGCGAGCGTCTCGCCCCGGCCGTCCCTCAGCAGTTGCCGGGCGAGGACGGCCAGGCGGGCGAGGCCCGCTTCGATGTCCTCGCCCGGCTCTTCCACGAGGCCGTCCGTGTAGAGCAGCAGGTGGTCGCCGGGCAGCAGGTCGATCATGGCCTGGTCGTACGCGGAGTCGGGGGTGGCGCCCAGGAGGCTGCCCTGTGGCTGCGGCAGGAAGCTCACCTCCTCCCCCCGGAGGAGCAGGGGCGGCAGGTGCCCGGCCCGTACCCAGTTCAGGCGTCGGTCCCAGGGCTGGTAGCGGGCCATGACCATGGTGGCGGTGGCGCCGACGGGGTCCGAAACGGTGTGCAGCAGGAGGGTGTTGAGCCTGTTCAGGACATCGGGCAACGCCGATCCCGTGACGGTCATCCCCTTCGTGGTGAACCGCAGCTGGGCCATCGTGCCGACGGCCGCCAGGCCGTGGCCGGCGACGTCCCCGACGACGAAGAGGGCGCTCTCGTCGGGGAGTTCGATGGCGCTGTACCAGTCGCCTCCGACGTTGACCCCGCTCTCGGAGGGCACGTAGGCGACGTCGATGCGCAGTCCGGCGAGTTCCAGTGACTGTTCCGGGATCGGCAGCAGGGTGTCCTGGAGCCGGGCGGCGAGGGCGTGTTCGGCCTGGAGCATGCCCCGGTGGACGAGGACGGAGCGCTCGCTCTCCAGCAGTGCCAGCTCCGTGCCGCGCTGCGCGGTCAGGTCCTGGAAGAAGCCGTGCACCTCGACGGGGGTGCCGTCGGCGTCCTTCAGCGCCTCGGCGACGAGCCGCAGGTGACGTACGCCGTCCGGGACGGCGACGCGGAACGGCTGGTCGACGGGCTCCCCGCGCTCCAGCAGCCGTCGCACGGCCGTACGCATCCTCGGCAGGTCCTCGGGCACCAGGTGCGAGGGGAGGTCCTGGAGCCGGAGGGGGCCCAGGGCCGGATCGCGGTCGAAGACGGCGTAGACCTGCTCGGACCAGCCGGCGGTGTCGGCCGGCAGGCTCCAGGCCGCCCACCCGAGGTTGCCGAGCCGCTGCATGTCGGCGAGCCGGCGGGCCTCGCGCTCGCCGGCGTCGTGCCGGATCCAGGACACGACGAGGCCGTCCCCGAGCTTCGCGGCCCGGACCGAGAAGACGGACCGCTTGGGCAGTCCGGCGGCCACCTCCTCGTATGTGAAGGGCTCGCCCTCGTACGCCGTCCCCGTGGCCAGGGTGTCCAGGTACCCCTTCCACAGCGGGGTGCCCACCACCGTCGGGTACGTCTCCAGGACACGGCGGCCGACCAGGTCACCGCCCCGGCGCCCGGCGATGTCGACCGAGTCCGGTGCCGCGGCGGCGATGAGGAAGTCGGCCACCTCCCCCGACGGCGCGCGCAGGGGCGTGAGCAGGATCGCGGTGCCGGACAGCACGTCCAGGATCCGCTGGACGGCTTCCGCGCCCTCACGGCCTGCATCATGGCACTGGGACTTCTCATGAAGTCGAGCGCCAGCT
>NZ_JBEOXU010000229.1:0-6641 GCF_040296725.1 Streptomyces sp. NPDC002044 | reverse complement strand
GTGGAGCATCAGCGTCCGCACGTCGGGCCGGCCCTGCGCGTCGACCGTCGCCGTGGCCCCGGGGGCTCGCCGGAGGGTCATCACATCGGGCCAATGGACCGCCCAATCCCGCCTTCCGGCCGTGGTTTCCGGGACGATTCCGCCCAGACCCCTCGGCTGGGAGGCCCCATGCTGCACCCCCTGAAGAAGCGCGCCGCTGTCCTGCTCTCGATCTCCACCGTGGCCGCCGCCCTCGCGAGCCCCGTCACCGCCGCACCGGCGCCGGCCGGGGCCCCCGGGGCGCCGAAGGCCGCCCTGGCCTGGACCGGCTGCGCGACCCCCCGCTACCCCACCCTTCAGTGCGCCTCCCTCAAGGTCCCGCTCGACCACGACCGCCCCGGCGGGCGGCAGATCTCCCTGGCCCTGACCCGGGTCCCGCACACCGCCGCCTCCTCGCAGGGGCCGCTGCTGGTCAACCCCGGCGGTCCCGGCGGCAGCGGCCGCGCCCTGGCCGGGTTCGTGGCCTCCGCCCTGCCCGAGGACGTCGCCGCCCAGTACGACGTGATCGGCTTCGACCCCCGGGGCGTCGGCAAGAGCGAGCCGGTCCTCGACTGCGCGGCCGGGCACTTCAAGCCCGTACGGCCGGACTCCGTACCGCGCGACGCGGCCACCGAGCGGGCCAACCTGGAGCGGGTCCGCTCCTTCGCCGAGTCCTGCGGGACCCGGCACGCGGACGTGCTGCCGCACGTGGGGACCGTCTCGGCCGCCCGCGACATCGAGGCGGTGCGCCTCGCGCTGGGCGCGGAGCGGATCAGCTACTTCGGCTACTCCTACGGGACCTACCTGGGCGCGGTGTACGCCAAGCTCCACCCGGGCCGCGTGCACCGGCTCGTCCTGGACTCCGTGGTGGACCCGGCGGGCGTCTGGTACGAGGACAACCTCGCCCAGGACCGGGCCTTCGACGCCCGCCACAAGGCGTTCCTGGCCTGGGTGGCGAAGTACGACGCCACGTACCGGCTGGGAACCGACCCGCAGAAGGTCGAGGAACGCTGGTACGCGATGCGGGAGTCGCTGCGCGGGACGCCGGCGGGCGGCACGGTGGGGCCGGCCGAGCTGGAGGACACCTACATGCCGGGCGGCTACTACAACGGCTACTGGCCGAACCTCGCCGAAGCCTTCGCCGCGTACGCCCGGGACGGGGACCCGAAGCCGCTGGTGGCGGCGTACGAGCGGTTCGGGGCGGTGGAGCCCTCGGCGGGCAACGGCTACAGCGTGTACACGGCGGTGCAGTGCCGGGACTCGGCCTGGCCGAAGAACTGGAACCGCTGGCGCGCGGACATGTGGCGCACGCACGCCAAGGCGCCGTTCATGACGTGGAACAACGCCTGGTACAACGCCCCGTGCGCGTTCTGGCCGACGGAGTCGCTGCGGGCGCCGGACGTCACCAACGCCGACCTGCCGCCGGCGCTGCTCCTCCAGGCGACCGAGGACGCGGCGACCCCGTTCGGGGGTGCGCTCAGCATGCGCGACCGGCTGAAGGGCTCGGCGCTGGTGGTCGAGGAGGGCGGCGGCAACCACGGGATCGCGCTCAGCGGCAACAAGTGCCTGGACGAGAAGGTGGCGGCGTACCTGAGGACGGGGAAGGCGGCGGACGCCACCTGCCCCGCCCAGCCGGCCCCGAAGCCGGCGACGGCGACCCGCGCCGTCCCGCCCTCGGCGGGCGGCGCGGCCCTGCACGGTCTGCTGGGCTTCCGCGGCTGAGCGGCGGCTGAGCCGCGGCCGGGCGGCGGCCGGACCGCACCTGAGCGGCGGCCGTCAGCCGAGCTCCCGCAGCGCCGTGGTCGCGGCCACGGCGAGGCGGGGGTGGGACTGGGCGCGGACCAGCAGGTCGCGGGCGCGCGGGTCGCCGAGGCTGCCGAGACCCTCGACGCAGGCCAGGGCCACCCGCCAGTACGGGTCGTGAGGGGACAGCAGCCGCGAGAGCGTGGTCATCAGGGCCGGTACGGACTCCGGTGCGCGCAACGCGGTGAGCAGCCGGACCGGGTGCAGGGCGTAGGCGGTGCGCAGGGAGTTCGTGGCGAGGGCGGCCGCCGCGCGGGCGGTGCGCGGGTCGGCGAGCACGGCCAGAGCGGTGGCGGCGGCCGCGCAGCGGGGCGGGTCGCGGTGGTTGAGCAGCAGGACGAGGGACTCGAAGGCGCGCCGGTCGCCCGCCAGTCCGAGCCGGTACGCGGCCAGTTCGCGGGCCCACAGGGGCAGCCCGGCCGAGGTCAGGGAGGCGGCCAGGGCCTCCGGCCGGGCCGTGCGCAGCACCTCGTACTCCGGTGACTGCCCGGCCTCCGCCCGCAGGCGCTCCAGCACGTCGTTCACCCGGCCACCCTAGGGGGCGGTGGGGGTCCGCACGCGGGGTTCCGCAGATGCCGTTGATCGATGATCGATGATCGGTACATTTGGGCGGTACAGGTCACATCTCCGCGCCCTGGCGGACCAGTTGCCGAAGGGTTACTGTCCTTACCACACGTACGAGGGCGGCCTGGTGACGCAGCCGCCCCGTGCCAGTCGGTTCTGCACGACCTCACGGCGCGGCCCCGGGACAGGGTTCCGCCGCTTCTCCGCTCCGGGCGTCTTCACCTCCGGGCCCATCGGCCACGGGTGCGCCCCGCGGGTCCTTTCCGCACGGTCTTCCTTCCGTTCGGCCTCCGCGTGCACTCTGCGCCACGCGCGTCCCCTCAGTCGTCACCCTCTTCCACTGGAGTCCCTCGATGGACCGTCAGTCCAGTCACTCCTCCCTCCAGACCATCGCCGTCGTCGGCCTCGGCACGATGGGCTCCGGCATCGCCGAGGTCCTCGCCCGGGCCGGTCACGAGGTCATCGGCATCGACATCAGCGAGGCGGCCGCCCGCCGGGCGTCGGCCTCGCTGGAGGCGGCGACCGCCCGTTCCGTGTCCCGCGAGCTCCTCAGCGAGCAGGAGCGCACGGACGTCCTCGCCCGCTTCCGCACCTTCGGCGACCTGGGCGCCGCCGCCGAGGCCGACCTCGTCATCGAGGTCGTGCCCGAGTCGTACGAGGTCAAGCAGCAGGTGTTCCGTGAGCTCGACGCGGTCGTGCGGCCCGACACGATCCTGGCCACCGGCACGAACGCGCTGTCGGTGACCCGGCTCGCCGCCGAGTCGCAGCGCCCCGAGCGCGTCCTCGGCCTGCACTTCTTCAACCCGGCTCCGGCGATGAAGCTGGTCGAGGTGGTCTCCTCGGTCCTCACCGCGCCGCTCGCCGTCGAGGCGGTCACCGCCCTGGCCCGCGCGCTCGGCAAGGAGCCCGTCCCGGTCGGCGACCGGCCCGGATTCGTCGCCGACGGCCTGCTGTTCGGCTACCTCAACCAGGCCGCCGCCATGTACGAGGCGAAGTACGCCTCCCGCGAGGACATCGACGCGGCGATGCGGCTCGGCTGCGGCCTGCCCATGGGACCGCTCGCGCTGCTGGACCTGATCGGCGTGGACACCGCCCGTACCGTCCTGGAGGCCATGTACGCCTCCTCCGGCGACCGGCTGCACGCCCCGGCGCCGATCCTGGGGCACCTCGCCGAGGCCGGCCTGACCGGGCAGAAGTCCGGCCGCGGCTTCTACACGTACGAGGGCCCGGGCAGCTCGGCGGTCGTCCGCGACCCGCAGACCCCGGCGGACCGCGGGGGCGCCGGCGGGGGCCGTCCCGTGACCTCGGTCGGCGTGGCCGGCTCGGGCACGATGGCGAGCGGGATCGCGCAGGTCTTCGCGCAGGCCGGGTACGCCGTGGTGCTGGCCGCCCGCAGCCAGGAGAAGGCCGAGGCCGCGAAGGCCGCGATCGGGAAGTCCCTGGGCCGTGCGGTGTCCAAGGGCCGCCTGACCGAGGAGGCCGCCGCGCAGACCCTGGGCCGGATCACCCCGGCCGGCTCGCTGGACGCCTTCGCCGAGGTCGACCTGGCCGTGGAGGCGGTCGCCGAGGACCTGGCGGTCAAGCAGGAGCTGTTCGCGGCCCTGGACAAGGTGTGCCGGCCGGGCGCGGTCCTGGCCACGACCACCTCCTCGCTGCCGGTGATCGCGGTGGCCCGCGCGACCTCGCGGCCGCAGGACGTGATCGGCATGCACTTCTTCAACCCGGCGCCGGCGATGAAGCTGGTCGAAGTGGTCCGCACGGTGCTGACCGCCGACGACGTGCACGCCACGGTCCGCGAGATCTGCGTGAAGGTGCGCAAGCACCCGGTGGACTGCGGGGACCGGGCGGGCTTCATCGTGAACGCGCTGCTGTTCCCGTACCTCAACAACGCGATCAAGATGGTCGAGCAGCACTACGCGACCCTCGACCAGATCGACGCGGCGATGAAGCTGGGCGGCGGCTACCCGATGGGGCCCTTCGAGCTCCTCGACGTGGTCGGCCTGGACGTCTCGCTGGCCATCGAGAAGGTCCTCCACAAGGAGTTCCGCGACCCGGGCCTGGCCCCGTCCCCGCTGCTGGAGCACCTGGTGGCGGCGGGCTGCCTGGGCCGGAAGACCGGCCGCGGTTTCCGTGAGTACGCCCGCCGGTAAGCCGACGGGCCACGAGCCGGATGCGTGGGGAGGGCTGCTCGGGTCCGCCGGACCCTCACGGCGGACACACCCTCCCGAGCCCAGTGCGGGCCCTCCCCCGCATCCACCCCCGCCCCACCCCCCGCAGGCGCGCTCCCCTGCGCGAATGAAGTACTTTCGCTCTATGTCCCAGCCCGCCAAGACCTCGCCCCGCGCTTCCTCGGCCTCCGACGCCCCGGAGAGTCCGGCCGGCACCAAGGCGGCCGCCCAGCGGCTCAAGATGCGCCGCGAGCTCGCGGCGGCGGCCATGGAGCTGTTCGCGACCAAGGGGTACGAGGCGACGACGGTCGACGAGATCGCGGCGACCGCCGGGGTGGCGCGCCGGACCTTCTTCCGGCACTTCCGGTCCAAGGAAGAGGCGATCTTCCCGGACCACGACGACACCCTGACCCGCGCCGAGGCCGTCCTCGACGTGGCCCCGGCGCACGAGCACCCGCTCGACACGGTGTGCCGGGGGATCAAGGAAGTCATGAAGATGTACGCCGCCTCGCCCGCGGTGTCGGTGGAGCGCTACCGGCTGACCCGCGAGGTCCCGGCGCTGCGGGAGCGGGAGATCGCCTCGGTGGCCCGGTACGAGCGGCTCTTCACCCGCTACCTGCTGGCGCACTTCGACGAGCACGAGCAGCACGACGGCAATGACGACCCGCTGCTCGCCGAGGTGGCCGCCTCGGCGGTGGTCACCGCCCACAACCACGTGCTGCGGCGGTGGCTGCGGGCGGGCGGCCAGGGCGACGTGGAGGCGCAGCTGGACCACGCCTTCTCGATCGTGCGCAGGACCTTCGGCTCGGGGATCGGCGCGGGCCGGACCCTGACCACGGCGCCGGCCGCCCCGGCGGCGGTCCGCACGCAGGGCGAGGTGCTGGTGGCGGTGGCCCGTACGGACGCCCCGCTGGACGAGGTCATGCGGACGATCGAAGAGGCACTGCGCGGCACGTAAGGACACACGAGGCGACGCACGTCACAGAGGGCCGCTCCCGTTCCGGGGGCGGCCCTCTGTGTTTGTCCGGCTTGCCCCTACTCGCGGGTAACTCTGATCGATCATCGCTCATCTGCGCAGGTCAATCGGCAAATGAGAGAAAGTTTTGGCACGCGGTGCCTTGCTGAGTGACACCGGGTGCCATACGTTGAATCTCGTCCGGATGTCCCCGCGGCCCACGCCCACTCGGCACGGAACGCGCCCCGGATGCCTGCGTCACCAGGCACGGCACGCCTCACCACGGGCACGCCCCGCACCACCGCACCAGCCGGAACCGACGGCACACAGCACCTCGCAGTACCACCCACACGCACGCACGCACGCACGCACGCAACGCGTATCCCCCAGCGCACCCTCATCAGCGCTCATGCCGGAGGCTCTACCGTGAAGGACATCCTGGACGCGATCCAGTCGCAGACCGCTACGGCCGCGGACTTCGCGGCCCTGCCGCTCCCCGACTCGTACCGCGCGATCACCGTGCACAAGGACGAGGCGGAGATGTTCTCCGGGCTCGCCACCCGCGAGAAGGACCCCCGCAAGTCCCTGCACCTCGACCAGGTCCCGGTTCCCGAACTGGGTCCGGGCGAGGCCCTGGTGGCCGTCATGGCCTCCTCGGTCAACTACAACTCCGTCTGGACCTCGATCTTCGAGCCGGTGTCCACCTTCAGCTTCCTGGAGCGCTACGGCCGCCTGTCGGAGCTCACCAAGCGGCACGACCTGCCGTACCACGTCATCGGCTCCGACCTCGCGGGCGTCGTCCTGCGCACCGGTCCCGGCGTGAACGCCTGGAAGCCGGGCGACGAGGTCGTCGCGCACTGCCTCTCGGTCGAGCTGGAGTCCTCCGACGGCCACAACGACACGATGCTCGACCCCGAGCAGCGCATCTGGGGCTTCGAGACCAACTTCGGCGGCCTGGCGGAGATCGCCCTGGTCAAGTCCAACCAGCTGATGCCCAAGCCGGACCACCTCAGCTGGGAGGAGGCCGCATCCCCCGGCCTGGTGAACTCCACCGCCTACCGTCAGCTGGTCTCCCGCAACGGCGCCGGCATGAAGCAGGGCGACAACGTCCTGATCTGGGGCGCGAGCGGCGG
>NZ_JBEOXU010000228.1:0-6649 GCF_040296725.1 Streptomyces sp. NPDC002044 | reverse complement strand
AGTGTGTGGGCCTGTGGTGTCGTCTCGGTGGCGGCAGCTTGTGCCAAGCCCTGCCAAGCCCAGTCCTGTTGCGCCAAGCCGTGCCCTGTCGTGCTGTCCGTGCCCTGCCCTGCCCTGCCCTGCTGTGTCGTGCGGGTGTGGGTGTGGGTGTGGGTGTGGGTGTGGTGCACCGCGGGTGTGGGGGCGGGTGTGGGTGCCGTGTGGGTGTGGGTGTGGGTGTGGTGTTCGGGTTGGGTGTGGTCTGACTGGGTTGGTGCGGGTGCGGGTGCGGGTGCGGGTGCGGGTGTGGGTGTGGGTTGGTGGTTGGTGGTTGGGGGGTTAGAGGTCCTAACAAAGGCGTTGGACGTGGCGGTGGGTGATGAGGCAGGTGGCAAGGCCGAGGAAGGCTTCGTGGATGTCGTCGCGTCGTTCCCATCGGATCCGGAGCCGTCGGAAACCGTGGAGCCACGCGATGGTCCGCTCCACGACCCACCGGTAGACGCCGAGGCCGGAGCCGTGCGGGACGCCGCGGCGGGCGATCACCGGTTTAATACCCATCGCCCAGACGAGACGCCGGTATTTGTCGTGGTCATAGCCGCGGTCGCCCAGCAGAGTGTCGGGTCGGTTGCGTGGCCGTCCGACCAGGCCGGCGACGGACGGGATCTTCTTCAGCAGGGGTATCAGCTGGGTGACATCGTTGCGGTTCCCGCCGGTCAGCGAGACGGCGGGCGGAATGCCCTGGCCGTCGACGATGAGGTGGTGCTTGCTGCCCGGACGTGCGCGGTCGACCGGGCTGGGCCCGCTTTTGGGCCCCGTCGAGCGGCCCGGACGTGGGAGGAGTCGATCACCGCCCTCGACCAGTCCAGCCTCTTCGCGACCCGAAGCTTCTTCAGCAGCACCAGGTGCAGCTGGTCCCAGACACCGGCGTCGTTCCACGCGGCCAGGCGCCGCCAGCAGGTCAGGCCTGACCCGAAGCCCAGCTCCTGCGGCAGGTACTCCCACTGGATCCCGGTATGCAGCACGAACAGGATCCCGCAGAGGGCCTGCCGGTCCGGCACCCGAGGGCGCCCCTCCACCTGTTTCGGCCCCGGCGCAGGCAGCAACGGCTCGATGAGCGACCACAGTTCATCCGACACGATCCACGGCCGCGACTGACGTTTCCCCACGGCCAGACCAACGACCACCCGAACCGAAAGTCACATGATCATCAGCTTCTGTTAGGACCTCTTAGGGGTGGGTGGTGAGGGTGGTGTGGAAGATGGTGTGGCCTTGTTGGTGGCCGGTGATGGTGGTGTGGTGGGGGGTGGTGGGGGTGGCGTGGATGTAGCAGGGGGTGTGGAGTTCGGCGTAGTGGTGGAATTGGGTGGTGATGGTGGTGGGGGTGTAGGTGCCGGGTGGGTGGAGGGTGTGGGCGGCTTGGCGGGCGGCTTCGATGAGGACCATGCCGGGGTGGTGGTCGCCTGTGTGTTCGAAGAGGATGGGGTGGTTGAGGTCGGGGTTGAGTTGCCAGCGGTGGGGGTGGGGGGTGGGGGCGAGGACGACGTCGTGGGGGTGGGTTCTGCCGGCGGTGGTGGGGGGGATGGGGGTGTGGGGGGTGTGGGGGTGGGGTGGGGTGGGGTGGGTGGGGGTGCCGCGGCGGCGGCGGTCGGGGGCGGGGGCGACGCAGGTGAAGTGGGCGGTGCCGTGGGCGACGGGTTGGTGGTTGCGGTGGATGGTGACGTGGAGGTGGCCGGAGAAGCGGGTGCCTTTCCATGTGAAGTCGGTGCAGGTGGCGTGGATGGTGAGGTCGCTGGGGCCGGGGCCGATGCGCAGGCGGTCGGGGTGGGTGGTGAAGTCGAGGTTCCAGAGGAGGACGTTGTGGGTGAGGGGGACTCCGTAGATGGCGTGGCAGAGGTAGAGGCCGGTCTGTCGGATGGTTTCGCCGGCCTGGACGGGGTCGTGGCTGGTGCCGTCGGGGCTGGTGAAGAAGGTGTGGGCGCGGGGCCATTGGCCGGTGAGGAGGTAGGTGTGGGGGCCGGTGGGTTCGCAGCCGGTGAGGAAGACTTCGGCGAGGGAGCTGCGGTGGACGTATTCCCGGGGGACGGTGGTGGTCAGTGCGGGGGTGGGGGCCTTGGTGCAGCGTGTCCAGGTTTGGGGTGTTTCGGTTGGGGTGGGGGTGGGTGTGTGCGTCTGGATCGTCAGCATGGTCATGGACATCTCCCGCGGAACCGTTGGACGGATGGGACGGGTTGCTCACGCGATTCGCAAGATACGGACTCTCCGGTTTTGTTTGCAAGGTTTCCGTGGGGTGGGGATGTCGGGGGTGTGTGGGGGGCGGGGGGCGGTGGCGGGGGTGGCGGGGGGCGGGCGTGACGCCGACCAGGGGATATCGGGGCGGGGGGTGCTGGTGGTGGTATCCGGTTGCGGGTTCCAAGTGGGAGCCGTGATTCCGGTCGTATGTGCCGGTCCGACAGGGTGTCGGCACGTGTTGTTCAGATGGCGGCCCGGGGGGCGGGTGCGGGGGCGGGTGCGGCGCCGGGCCGGGGGCGGCAAACCATTGGCAGGGGGGGTGGGTCGGTGGAAGACTCGGGGCCGCCGCCGGTAAGTTAAGAACCGGACGGGCGGTTTTTTAAACAGGGTGTTGACTGTCCGGTACGCCCTGTCGTCGCCGTCCTTCCTGGAGAGTTCCCAGATGATCCGTCAGTGCCCGATGGCGATCGATGTTTCCGGTGTGCGGATGCATGCCGAGGCGGCCCGTTTGCGGGGGGAGGGGCCGGCGGTGCCGGTGCTGTTGCCGGGAGGGGTCGGTGCGTGGGCGGTGAGCCGGCATGCGGATATCCGTCGTCTGCTGGTGGATCCGCGGGTGTCGAAGGATGCCTACCGGCACTGGCCGGCGTGGGTGAGCGGGGAGGTGGGGGGTGAGTGGCCGCTGGCGATCTGGGTGTCGGTGCAGAACATGATCACTGCTTACGGGGAGGAGCACACGCGGTTGCGCAGACCGGTGGCGGCGGCTTTCACTTCGCGGCGGGTGGCTGCGATGCGGCCGCGGATCGAGGAGGTCGTGTCGGGGCTGCTGGACGGGCTGGCGGCGCTTCCGCCGGGCGGGGTGGTGGACTTGCGGGCGGAGTTCGCGCACGAGTTGCCGACGCGGATCGTTTCGGAGCTGTTCGGGATTCCGGAGCGCTGGTGGGCGCCGCTGCACCGGATCATCAAGGCGTTCTTCGACACGGGGATCACCGCTGAGGAGGCCCAGCGCAACGCGGCGGACCTGCATGTGACCATGGCCGGGCTGGTGGCCTACCGGCGTGAGCACCCCGGTGACGACATGACCAGCGCGCTCATCGCCGCCCGTGACGCCGCCGCCCGTGACGCCGCTGCCCGTGACGCTGCCGCCCGTGACGCTGCTGCCCGTGACGCTGCCGCCCGTGACGCCTCGGCCCGTGATGCTGCCGCCCCTGCTGCCCCTGCTGCCCCTGCTGCCGCCTGTGACGCCGCCGCCCGTGATGCCTCGGCCCGTGATGCTGCCGCCGCTGCTGCTTCGGCCCGTGACGCTGCCGCCTGTGACGCTTCGGCCCGTGATGCTGCCGCCTGTGATGCCGCTGTTCGTGATGCTGCCGCTCCTGATGCCTCGGCCCGTGACGCTGCCGTTCGTGACGCGGTTGGCGCGGGAGCTGTTGGTGCGGACGCCTCCGCCGCGGACGCGGTGGATGTGGTGGATGGCAGCGCCGCTACCGCCGTCACCGCGGCCTCCGCCGCCGCTACCGCCGTCACCGCGGCCTCCGCCGCCGCTACCGCCGTCACCGCGGCCTCCGCCGCCGCTACCGCCGTCACCGCGGCCTCCGCCACCACCGCCGTCACCGTGGCCTCCGCCACCACCGCGGCCTCTGCGGCCGTTGCCGCGGCCGTCACTGCGGACGCGGTGGATGACGTCGCATCCGTATCCGCCTCCGCCGTCACGGAGGCCGGCGCCTCCGCCGTCACGGAGGCCGTCATGGTCACCGGTGCGGCCGCGGCCGTTCCCGCTGTTGCGGCCGCGGCTGTTCCCGGCGTTGGTGGCGCTGGCGCGGTGGAGGTTGTGGGTGTGGGTGTGGATGGTGTTGGCGTGGCTGCGGGTGGTGGGGGCGGGGTGGCCGGTGGGGTGGGGGAGCGGTTCAGTGAGAAGGAGTTGGTGGACAGTCTGATCTTGTTGTTCACGGCTGGTTATGAGACGTCTGTCAATTTGATCAGTTCTGCGGTGTATGAACTGCTGCGTGAGCCGGGTCAGTTGAAGCTGGTCCGGGAGGGTGGTGCGTCCTGGGAGGACGTGGTGGAGGAGGCGTTGCGGATTGAGCCGCCGGCGGCGTATGGGCTGGTGCGGTTTGCGGTGGAGGACATCGATATGGGGGAGGGGGTGGTGATTCCCCAGGGTGATCCGATCATTGTGTCGTTCGGGTCGGTGGGGCGGGATCCGGATCTGCACGGGGTGGACGCGGACCGTTTCGATGTGACCCGTCCTTCGCGGGGGCAGCATCTGTCGTTCGGTTTCGGGACGCATTACTGCCTGGGGGCGACGCTGGCGCGTCTGGAGTGCGCGATCGCGGTGCGGCGGCTGTTCGAGCGGTTCCCGGGGGTGGTGCTGGCGCCGGGGGAGCCGGGGCGGGTGGAGTCGTTCATCTCCAACGGGCTGCGGGAGTTGCCGGTGGTTCTGGGGGAGCAGGCACGCGACGCGGTCTGAGAGGCGCGGACACGGGAACCCCCGGAGTGCGTGGGGGCGGGGGTTCCTGGGGTGCGCGGACACGGGACTCCCCGGGGCGTGTGGGGGCGACGCCGTCTGAGACGTGCGGACACGGGAATTCCTGGAGTGCGTGGGGGCGGGGGCCCCTGGGGTGTTGTGGGGGCGGGGTGCGTGAGGCGTGTGGATGTGGTGGCTTGCGGTGCGCGGACACGGTGGCCTCTGGGGCGTGTGGGGCGGGGGGTGTTGGAGGTGCGTGGACGGGGGGATCCTCGGGGTGGGTGGACATGGTCCCGGTCTGAGGTGCGCGGGCGCGGGTACCCCTGGAGCGTGTGGACGGGGGGATCCTCGGGGTGGGTGGATATGGTCCCGGTCTGAGGTGCGCGGGCGCGGGTACCCCTGGAGCGTGTGGGGGCGGGTCCCGTTCCGTTTTGAGGTGCGTGGACGGGGGACCGCGGGAGCGTGTGGGGGCGGGTCCCGCTTGAGGCGCGTGAACGCGTGAACGCGCGAACGCGGGCCGCCTGAGCGTGTGGAGGCGGGCGGGCGGGTGCGGTGGGCGGGCGCGGTGGGTCGTGGTCCTGGGGTGTGGGTGCGGTGCCTGAGGTGCGGACGCGGGGCTGGGGAGTGCCTCCAGGCGCGGGGCGCTGGGTGGGCGTCTGAGGCGCGCGGGTGCGGGGCCGGGGACTGTCTCAGGCGCGGGGGCGCGGGGGCGCGGGGCCGCGGGGCGGGGGCTTGGGGGTGTCCGGGGTTTCTGGGTACGGGAGTTGCCGGGTGTGCGGGGGCGGGGCGTCCGGGGCCGGGGGCGGGTTCTCCTGGCTGCGGCTGCGGCTGCGGCTGTGGCTGCGGGGCGTCTGGGGCGGGCGGGGGCTGTCCGGGGCGTGGGGTGGCCGGGGTGGCGGGTGCGGGTTTCGGTTTCCGGGGGCCGGGGGCCGGGGGCCGGGGGCCGGGGGTGGGGGGCGGGGGCTGGTGGTGCGGGATGCGGTGTGGGGTGGTCGGGGGCTGGTTGGGAGGGGTGGTGTCGGGGTGGGGGGTGTGGGGTGGGTGGGGTGTAAGGGGTGGGTGGGTTGGGGGGTGGTGGCGTGGGGGTGGTGTCCGGGGGGCTGTTCGGGGGCCGCTTGATAAAATACGGACCTTCTGGTTGGTTTTAGTGAGGGTGGCCGATCCGGTTTGCGGGTCGGGCGGGTACGAGCCCTCGGACAACGGAGGCACCGTGGCACGGCAGGAGCGTGCGGTACGTACGCGTCGCGCGATCTTGGAGGCGGCGGCGTCGGTTTTCGACGAGCGTGGTTATGACGCGGCCACCATCGCGGACATTCTTGCGCGGGCGGGTGTCACCAAGGGTGCCCTGTACTTCCATTTCGCTTCCAAGCAGGAGCTGGCGCAGGGTGTTCTGGATGAGCAGTTCGCCGAGGGCGGGGTGCCGCACCGGGAGAGCAAGCTGCAGGAGCTCGTGGATGTGGCGATGGTGCTGGCGTACCGGATGAAGCGTGAGCCGATGCTCAGTGCCGGGGCGCGGCTTTCGCTGGGGCCGGGGATGCGGGAGATTTTCGGCGGGGGGTCGGTGCCGGGCTGGATCGAGTTCACGCGGACTCTGCTGTGCCGGGCGAAGGAGCAGGGTGAGCTGCTGCCGCACGTGGACCCGGCCGAGACGGCGTGGATCCTTTCGGCCTGCTGGACGGGTGTGCAGATCTATTCCCAGACCCTCAATGACCGTACGGACATCGAGGAGCGGGTGGCGGCCGTCTATCAGCACATCTGCCCGAGCATCGCGACGCCCGCGATGCTCGCGCGGCTCGATATCGCCCCTGACCGGGGGCAGCGGGTGACCGCGGAGATGGGGCCGGGGCCGGGGCGGCCGGTGCAGGAGCACGATCCCGCGTTCTCCTGAGCCCGGCCCCGGCCCCGACCAGTTGGCCGATGGTGCCGCCGGTCGCGATGGCCAGGACCCCGAACACGATGCCCATCGCGGCGGCCTTGTCG
>NZ_JBEOXU010000227.1:0-6855 GCF_040296725.1 Streptomyces sp. NPDC002044 | reverse complement strand
AGACCCGGGCCGCACGGAGCGCGTCCAGGTCCAGCTCGTCGGTCTCGATCTCCAGGCCGGATCCCCGGCCCGCGCCCCGGCCGTACGGGTTCGCACCCGGACCCGTGACCCCGTATCCGTATCCGTAGCGAGAACCGAGGAGCGCAGCACGTATGACGGCGGTGGACGTCCCCCAGCTGGTGGCCCAGGCGCGTGAGGGCAGGCCGAGAGCGGTGGCCCGGCTGATCTCGCTGGTCGAGGGGGCGTCCCCGCAGCTGCGCGAGGTGATGGCGGCGCTGGCGCCGCTGACGGGCGGGGCGTACGTGGTGGGGCTGACGGGCTCGCCCGGCGTCGGCAAGTCCACCTCGACCTCGGCGCTGGTGACCGCCTACCGCAAGGCGGGCAAGCGGGTCGGCGTGCTCGCGGTCGACCCGTCCTCGCCGTTCTCGGGCGGCGCGCTGCTCGGCGACCGGGTGCGGATGTCGGACCACGCGGGGGACCCCGGCGTGTACATCCGGTCCATGGCCACCCGGGGGCACCTGGGCGGCCTGGCGTGGGCGGCGCCGCAGGCGATCCGGGTGCTGGACGCGGCCGGCTGCGAGGTGATCCTGGTCGAGACGGTCGGGGTCGGGCAGTCGGAGGTGGAGATCGCCTCGCAGGCGGACACCTCGGTGGTGCTGCTGGCCCCGGGCATGGGCGACGGCATCCAGGCCGCGAAGGCGGGGATCCTGGAGATCGGCGACGTGTACGTGGTCAACAAGGCCGACCGGGACGGCGCCGACGCGACCGCCCGGGAGCTGAACCACATGCTCGGCCTGGGCGAGGCCCGCGGCCGGGACGACTGGCGGCCGCCGATCGTCAAGACGGTCGCGGCCCGCGGCCAGGGCATCGACGAGCTGGTCGAGGCGCTGGAGAAGCACCGGGCGTGGATGGACGGGCGGGGCGTGCTGGCGGAGCGGCGCGCGGCGCGGGCCGCGCACGAGGTGGAGACCATCGCGATCACGGCCCTGCGGGCCAGGCTCGCGGACCTGCGCGGGGACGCGCGGCTCGACGCGCTGGCCGTACGGGTCGCCGCCGGCGAGCTGGACCCGTACGCGGCGGCGGACGCGCTGCTGGACAGCCTGACGGAGGGCTGAGCCCCCGGCTGAGACCCGGCTGCGGGGCCGGAGAGCTGCTCCGGAGCCTCTCGGCAGCCGTCCGGGCGGGGCCGCCAGGGGTGTGTGCGGACCCCGGACCCGCCCCGGACGGGTGTCCGGGGCGGGCCGGGCGGCGTCGGCCGTCAGTTGTTGTCGTTGTCGTCCGTGTCCGAGTCGGTGGTGGACGCGGTGACCTTGCCCGTGGCGGGGTCGACGTGGACGTTGTGGGTCTTGCCGTCGGTGGTCTTCACCTCGACGTTCCAGTAGGTCTTGCCGTTGTCGTCGTCATCGTCCCAGTCCAGCGACCAGACCTGGCCGGAGTGCTTGGCGAGGGCCGTCTTGACGGCCTGCTCGGCCTTGACCTTCGCGGCGAGCAGCGCGGCGTTCTCGTTGCCGTCGTCGTCGTTGTCGTCCTGGTTCTCCTTGGTGACGCTGCCGGTCGCCGCGTTCACCTCCAGCTCCGCGTGCTTGCCGTCCTTGGAGATCACGTCGACGTGCCAGACGGAGCCGTCGCGGTCGACGGACTGGACGACGCCGGGGTGGGCCTTCAGGGCCGCCGCGACGGCCGCCTCGGCCGTCACGTCGGCGCGGGCGGCCGCGGCCGCGGGGACGGTTCTCGCCGTGTCGGCGGTCGCCGCCGCCGCGGCCGCCACCGGGCCTCCGAGCATCAGGACCACGGATGCGGCCGTCGCGATGTACGCAGTGCGCTTCATGGGCTGGACCTCCTCAGGCCGGCCGTCGCGCGCCCACGGCTGCTCGGCGCGCACCCGGCCGGCGGCGGGCGTACCGACCATTGTGTGGCCGATCGCCCGGCCCGGCGATCGGAGCCCCGACGGGGCCCCGTCTCAGGCCCTGCCGCGGTTCTCCCGCAGGTGCTCCGCGACCGGGCGCAGGGACGCGCGCAGCGCCGCGAGGGCCTCCGGCGGCAGCAGGTCGATGAAGTGCCGGCGGACGGACGCCACGTGGTGCGGAGCCACCTTGCGCATCGTCTCCAGGCCCTCGTCCGTGAGCACCGCGTACAGGCCGCGGCGGTCGGACTCGCAGTTCACCCGGCGGACCAGGCCGGCCGCCTCCATGCGCGTGATCTGGTGCGAGAGGCGGCTCTTGGACTGCAGGGTCGCGGTCGCGAGGTCGCTCATCCGCATCCGGTTCTCGTCCGACTCCGAGAGGTTCACGAGGATCTCGTAGTCGTTGTTCGTGAGGCCGAAGGGCTGGAGGTCCTTTTCCAGCTGGTGCATCAGCAGCCGGCTGACGTCCAGGTGGGTGCGCCAGGCGCACTGCTCGGCGTCGGTCAGCCAGGGGGTCTCCTCGGACGGGGTCCGAGGGGTCGGGGCCGTCTGGGTCTCCATGGTCTCCATGAATGAACTCTACCTAAGAAGTTGAATTGCGTACAAAGATGGATCCGGGGCGGGGCCCTGGGCGGTTCCCGGCCGAGCCGGGCGGCCGGGGTCCCGGGCGGTGGGGCTACAGTCCGAAGCGGCGCTGGAGATCACCCAGCTGCCCTGGCATCCGCGGCACGCCCACCTGCCCCAGCGGACCCTGCCCGGCTCCGGGGACCCCCTGGGCGTTGCCCGTGGCCGCGCCGGCGCCGACCGCGCCGACCGCTCTCTCCGCCATCAGCATCTCGGACGACTGCAGCAGCACCGTGCCGGCCCCGACGAACTCGAACTGGTGCTCCTCGCCCGAGGTGCCCCCGATGCCGGTCAGCGAGCGCAGCCCGCCCATCACGCCGGACATGTAGGCGTGGTCGTAGTGGTGGCACGGCGACGGGCAGTCCGCCCAGCCGACCAGCGCCTGCGGGTCCACGCGCAGCGGCGGCTCCATGAACACCACCGGCCCGTTGGACGCGGCCACGAACTTGCCCGTCCCGATCAGCGTCAGGAATCCCGGGACGATCGACTGCTTCAGCGCCAGGGTGGGCTGGTAGGCGAGCAGGTTGCCCGAACGGATCGTCAGGTTCCCCTTGTCCAGGTCGAACGAGTTCACGTCGAAGGCCCGGTCGGCCAGCAGCATCTTGCCCTGGCCCTCGGCCACCACCCAGTCGGCGGCGTGCAGCGGCGAATGGAAGCTGGTGCGCAGCAGCCGGTCGAAACGTCCGCTGCCGATGCCGTTGAACTCGATGCTCCCGTAGTACGAGATCATCTTGCCCTTCTGCAGGAACCACTGGCTCCCCTTGAGCTCCACGCAGAAGGTGTACGGGTTCACGTTGTCGTCGGAGGGCAGGGTGTACGGGTCGAAGACCGTCGGCCCGCCGGGTCCGCCCGTCACGGGGCCAAAGTTCACAGCTTCTCCTCCGACGCCTGTACGTACACCGCGCCCTGGCCGGACAGCTCCAGCTGGAACGCCTCGCCCGAGCCGCGCCCCACCATGTCGCGCCAGCCGAGCGCGGTGGAGAGCTTGTTGCGCACCTCGCCGTGGTGGGCGACGTACGCCTGCGGGTCCACGTGGATGGGGCGCTGGGGGGTGATGGGGAGCTCGATGACCCCGCCGTGGGCCATCACGGCGACCGAGCCGTGCCCCTTGAGGGTCGTGGTGAACAGGCCCTGGCCCGACACCTGGCCGCGCACCATGCCCATGACCCCGCCCTGGGAGCCCATGAACATCGTGCCCTGCTGAAGGGTGCCGTCGAAGGCGAGCAGCCGGTCGGCCTCCACGTAGAGCGTCTCACCGGTGAGGTTGATCACCTGGATGTGGTGGCCGCCGTGGCCGAACATCACGGTGCCGCTGCCTTCGACCGACATCAGCGGGGTCTGCTCGTTCGCCACCCGGCGCCCGATCATGCCCATGACCCCGCCCTGGCCGCCGGTCAGGCTCGGGGTGAAGGAGACCTCGCCGCGGTAGGCGAGCATCGCGCCGCGCTGGCTGTACATCTTCTGCCCGGGGACGACCTGGGCCTCGACCATCTTCGAGTTGATCTCGCGGAACGGCATCAGACGTCGCCCCCGACGGTGTTGCGCTCGCTGGGCTGCACGTAGACCAGGCCCTCGCCCTCGAAGCGGATCTGGAACGCCTCCCCGGAGCCCTCGCCGATCAGCGTGCGGAAGTTCACGCCCGACTGGAAGGACTGCTGGAGGTTCCCGGTGTGCGCGATGTACGCCCCCGGGTCGACGGAGAGCGGGTACTGGGCGCTGACGCGCAGCACCACGGCCGGGCCGTCGGACATGATCGCCGCCTGGCCCGAGCCCTCGACGGTCGTCGTGAACAGGCCGTTGCCCGACGTGGCGCCGCGCAGACCGGTGAAGGTCGTGCCGGTGCGCAGGCCCGCGTCGGTGCACAGCAGGTTGCTGGACTCGACGTAGAGCTTCTCGCCGCGCAGGTTGACCAGATTGATCTCGCTCGCGCGGTCGGCGAAGAAACAGGTGCCGTGCCCCTGCACTTCCATCACGGTCATCTGCTCGCCGGTCAGCCGCCGGGTCACCATTCCGCGGAGACCTTCGCCGCCGCCTGTCATCTTCTTGAAGGCCACTTGGCCGTCGTACGCGACCATGGAGCCGTTCTTCGCTTTGACGGCGTCCCCGGTCAGGTCGACGGCGAGCACCTTGCTGCCTTGGAGTCGGAACTGAGCCACGGGATGACGTTATCCGCAGCGACCGTGCCCGAGAAGGGCTTGGTGGCCGATATACGCCACACTGCGGTGTTGGTGACGTCCCGAAGGCGCCCCTGAGGCGTCCCGGGGGCGGGCACCCCGGTCAAGATCCCGTAAAGCGGCTGAGACACTGGGACGGACCCTGGCCTCCACCCCGAAGGTTCCACGTGGACATCAAGACCGCCTCCGCCCTGCACCGGCTGCGCCTCATCTCCGTACCGGAGGCGCTGTCGTTCCCGGCCCTGCTGATCTTCGGTTCGCTCCTGAAGCGGACGACGGACATCGACTACCTGATGCCGCCGCTCGGCGCGCTCCACGGGTTCCTGTTCGTCATCTACGTCATCTTCCTGCTGGACGTGTGGCACAAGGCGAAGTGGCCGCTGAAGAAGGTCGCGCTGTTCTTCGTGCTCTCGCTGATCCCGTTCGGCGGGCTCTACGGCGACAAGCTGCTCAAGCGGGACGAGGCGGACAGCGTGCTGGCGGCCCGTGCGCGCGAGGCGGCCAAGGCATGATCATCGCGTTCTCGGTGACCCCGCTGGGCGTCGGCGAAGAGGTCGGCGCGTACGTGGCGGACGCCGTCCGTGTGGTGCGCGAGTCGGGCCTGCCCCACCGCACCGACGCCATGTTCACCACGGTGGAAGGTGAATGGGACGAGGTGATGGACGTGGTCAAGCGCGCGGTGGCCGCCGTGGAGGCACGGGCGCCCCGGGTCTCCTTCATCCTCAAGGCCGACATCCGGCCCGGTGTCAGCGACGGCATGACCTCGAAGGTCGAGACGGTGGAACGCCACCTCGCCGAGGGCTGAGGCGGGCACGACGCGGGCGGGCGCTTCGCGGGGCCGGTCCTTCCGTGGGTCCGGTCCCTCCGCGGCCCGGTCCTTCCGTGGGGCCCGGTCCGTCGTGGGGCCGGTGTTCCGTGAGCCCGGCGCCTTCAGCGGGCGGCGGGCTCGCGCGCGGTGAGGGCGAGGGCCAGCGGGGTGCGCTCGTACAGCACCTGGCGGCCGTGCCGTGCGGAGACCAGCAGGCCCGCCGCGTGCAGCACCCCCAGGTGCGCCGAGACCGTGGACGGGGCCAGGCCCAGCCGGTGGGCCAGCACCGTGGTGGAGGCCGGCTCGTCCAGCGCGCACAGCACGTCGGCCCTGACCGCGCCCAGCAGCCGGGCCAGCGCCCGCGGGGCGGGCCCCGCCGGGGCGGTCCACAGCCCGCCGACGCCCCGTGCGGGGTACACGAGCGTCGGCTGCCAGGGCGGGTCGTAGCCGCCGACCACCTGCGGCCAGACGAACGCGCTCGGCATCAGCAGCAGCCCCTGCCCGTCCAGCGCCCGGTGGTGGTGCGCGGGCCGTTCGATGGTCAGGGTGTCGCTCTCCCCGTGCCAGCGCAGGTCCGGGTGGAGCCCGTCGAACAGCGCCTCCAGCCCGCCCGCCGCCAGCCGCCGGGAGTGGAACAGGATGTCTGCCTCCAGCAGGGCGCGCAGCCGCGGCCAGTGCGGTTCGACCAGCGCCTGCCAGGCCCGCTCGGTGAGGTCCGCCAACTCCCGTACGGCGCGGGCCGGATCGGCCATCATCCGCTGCCCGGCGGCGCTCTCCAGGGCGCCCGGAGTGCAGACGAGGGAGAGTCGCAGGTCCTCGCGGGCCGCCTCCGGATCGGCGGCCCGCACCCGGGCGATCTCCTCCTCGAAGGTGACGGAGGGCCCGAGGGGCGGCGGGCTGAGGAAGTCCGGATGGTGCCCGGAGCGGGGCATCAGCAGCCACAGCGGACGCAGGTCCAGCTTGTCGGCGGCCTCCCGCGCCTGCCGGAGCCACGGGAGGTGGTACGCCTGCCGGTGCGGGGACAGCAGGACCCGTACCGCTTCCTGGGTCTCCCAGCGGGGGGAGAGGGAGAACCGGCACCGCAGGAGGTCGCCCGGCCCGAACCGGAAGTGGAACCCCACGCCGCCGACTCCTCCCGTTCCTGTGCCTGTGCCTGTGCCTGTCCCGTACGGGTACCCGGGCTCGGCCGCCGGCCGGCCCCTGCGGCTGCCGCCCGACGCTACGTCATCGGGGCGGGCGGCCCGGCCCGGGCGGCCCGGGCGGGCGGTGACCGGGCCGGGTCACCTTGCACTTGTCGCAGATCTTCTTGACGCTCGGCTTGACCTTCATTGGGTGAGGTTCTCCGG
>NZ_JBEOXU010000226.1:0-6907 GCF_040296725.1 Streptomyces sp. NPDC002044 | reverse complement strand
GCGTATCACCTCCACCGGGGGCCGCCGGCCCCCGGTCCCCGGCGGGGCGGGCGCGGCCACCGACCGCGGCGCGCCGGATTTCGGCCCCGGGGGGAGCGCGGCGGGCGCCGCGGGAGGGCCGTGCTGGTCAGGGATCCGCAAGGGCCACCACGCCTGCGGGGAGAACCGGGCGCCGCACACGCGGCGTACGGAAACGGGGCGTTCGAGGTCACCGCGGGAGGTCCGCGTCGAACGGCCTGACGAAATTCGAGCGTCTTCCACCGGACAAAACCGGGGTAGTTTGTCCGTGATGTACGGTTCGGTGGAGGCTGACCAGGACTTTTCGTCCGTTCTCGCTGACGAGAGCGGTCGCGGCCGCTAGTCTCCGAGCAGAGTGAACGAGCAGCGAACGAGTTCCACCGCTGTTCGGGAACTTGCCTGGTGTGGTGCCTTCGGGCTGCCCACCACCGGTCCGTATCCGACAGTTCGACATCCGAGGTGACGTAGGCGTGGCTCTTCCGCCCCTTACCCCTGAACAGCGCGCAGCCGCGCTCGAAAAGGCCGCCGCGGCTCGCCGGGAGCGGGCCGAGGTGAAGAATCGGCTCAAGCACTCCGGCGCCTCGCTCCAAGAGGTCATCAAGACGGGCCAGGAGAACGACGTCATCGGCAAGATGAAGGTCTCCGCCCTGCTGGAGTCGCTCCCTGGCGTGGGCAAGGTGCGCGCCAAGCAGATCATGGAGCGTCTCGGCATCTCCGAATCCCGGCGTGTCCGAGGTCTCGGCTCCAACCAGATCGCCTCTCTGGAGCGTGAGTTCGGCACTCCTGCCGGCTGACGCGTCGCCCGGAGTCGCCCCGGCGTTCTCAGGCAGTCCCGAGAAGCTGGATAATCGCTCTATGGCAGCAGAGGTTCGTCCGCGGCTGACCGTGCTCTCCGGCCCTTCGGGGGTCGGCAAGAGCACGGTCGTCGCGCATATGCGCAAGGTCCACCCAGAGGTCTGGCTCTCGGTGTCGGCCACCACCCGCAAGCCGCGGCCCGGTGAGCGACACGGAGTCCACTACTTCTTCGTCAACGACGACGAGTTCGACAAGCTGATCGCCAACGGCGAGCTGCTGGAGTGGGCCGAATTCGCGGGCAACCGCTACGGCACACCGCGCGGCGCGGTGCTGGAACGCCTGGACAACGGCGAGCCGGTACTGCTGGAGATCGACCTCCAGGGCGCACGGCTCGTCCGCGAGTCCATGCCCGACGCCCAGCTGGTCTTCCTGGCCCCGCCCAGCTGGGACGAGCTGGTCCGCCGGCTCACCGGCCGGGGCACCGAATCCGCCGAGGTCATCGAGCGCAGGCTCGACAGCGCCAAGATCGAACTGGCTGCCGAGTCCGAGTTCGACACCACCCTGGTCAACACCTCGGTCGAGGACGTGGCCCGCGAGCTGCTAGCCTTGATGGAAGTTGTTTGATCGTTGATCGATTTTTTTGAATCGATCGATGTTTGATCTTTCACCCATCTTCGGAAGGTAGAGCGTGTCCTCTTCCATCACTGCGCCCGAGGGCATCATCAACCCGCCGATCGACGAGCTGCTCGAGGCCACGGACTCGAAGTACAGCCTCGTGATCTACGCGGCCAAGCGTGCCCGTCAGATCAATGCGTACTACTCGCAGCTCGGTGAGGGCCTGCTCGAGTACGTCGGCCCGCTGGTGGACACCCACGTCCACGAGAAGCCGCTTTCGATCGCGCTGCGCGAGATCAACGCGGGTCTGCTGACCTCCGAGGCCATCGAGGCCCCGGCTCAGTAAGGCACCGAGAATTCCTTTCACCACAGGCCCGGCAGACCATCTGCCGGGCCTGTGGTGTGTCATGGGTGGGTACGGCGATCAGCGCCGCGGGCCCCGGACGGGCCGCGGGGCACCGACGAGTCGAAGGGGAGTACGTGGTGGGTAAGCCGAAGGTCGTGCTGGGAGTCAGCGGCGGCATCGCCGCCTACAAGGCGTGCGAGCTGTTGCGCAGGCTGACCGAGTCCGGGCACGAGGTGCGGGTGGTGCCCACGGCGGCCTCCCTGAACTTCGTCGGCGAGGCCACCTGGGCCGCCCTCTCCGGCAACCCGGCCTCCACGGAGGTCTGGGAGACCGTCCACGAGGTCCCGCACGTGCGCATCGGGCAGTCCGCCGACCTCGTCGTCGTCGCGCCGGCCACCGCCGACATGCTCGCGAAGGCCGCCCACGGCCTGGCCGACGACCTGCTCACGAACACGCTGCTCACCGCCCGCTGCCCGGTGGTCTTCGCACCCGCGATGCACACCGAGATGTGGGAGCACCCCGCCACCCGGGAGAACGTGGCCACCCTGCGGCGGCGCGGAGCCGTCGTCATCGAGCCCGCCGTGGGCCGGCTCACCGGCCAGGACACCGGCAAGGGGCGGCTGCCCGACCCGGAGGAGATCTTCGAGGTCTGCCGGGGCGTCCTGGCCCGCGGGACCGCCGGGCCCGACCTCGCCGGGCGGCACGTGGTGATCAGCGCCGGCGGCACCCGGGAACCGCTGGATCCGGTCCGCTTCCTCGGCAACCGCTCCTCGGGCAAGCAGGGCTACGCGCTCGCCCGCACCGCCGTCGCGCGCGGCGCCCGGGTCACCCTGGTGTCCGCCAACGCCGCACTGGCCGACCCGGCCGGCGTGGACGTCGTACGGGTGGGGACCGCGCTGCAACTGCGGGAGGCCGTGCTCAAGGCGGCCGCGGACGCGGACGCGGTGGTGATGGCCGCCGCCGTGGCCGACTTCCGGCCCGCCGCGTACGCGAACGGGAAGATCAAGAAGCGGGACGGGCAGGAGCCCGCTCCCGTCGCGCTCGTGCGCAACCCCGACGTGCTCGCCGAGATCTCCGCCGACCGGGCCCGCGCGGGCCAGGTCGTCGTCGGATTCGCCGCGGAGACGGACGACGTCCTGGCCAACGGCCGGGCGAAGCTGCTCCGCAAGGGGTGTGACCTGCTCGTCGTCAACGAGGTCGGCGAGTCCAAGACCTTCGGATCGGAGGAGAACGAGGCTGTCATCCTCTCCTCCGACGGCTCCGAGGTTCAGGTGCCCCATGGCCCCAAGGAAGCGCTCTCCGAGGTGATCTGGGACCAGGTCGCCCCCCGGCTGGCCCCCCGACGCGCCTGAGCCGATGTCTTCTCCTCGCCACCTCCGTGCGTCAGAATGGAGTGCCGCAGGTCACACCACTCCCATAAGGCGAGACGGGTGGTCCGGCGTACGGTGGCGAACGATAAACTGCACGCGGAACGTGATCGGGCGCAGCCCCCGATGTGGTTCCGCCAAATGATCAGCCAGCAGCCGCTGCAACCCCCAGGGAGCGATGTGTCCCGCCGCCTGTTTACCTCGGAATCCGTGACCGAGGGCCACCCCGACAAGATCGCTGACCAGATCAGCGACACGATCCTCGACGCGCTCCTCACCGAGGACCCGACCTCGCGTGTGGCCGTGGAGACCCTCATCACCACCGGTCTCGTGCACATCGCGGGAGAGGTGACGACGAAGGCGTACGCGCCGATCGCGCAGCTCGTCCGCGAGAAGATCCTCGAGATCGGCTACGACTCCTCGAAGAAGGGCTTCGACGGCGCCTCCTGTGGCGTGTCGGTGTCCATCGGCGCGCAGTCCCCGGACATCGCGCAGGGCGTCGACACCGCCTACGAGACGCGTGTCGAGGGCGACGAGGACGAGCTCGACAAGCAGGGCGCCGGCGACCAGGGCCTGATGTTCGGCTACGCCTGCGACGAGACCCCCGAGCTCATGCCGCTCCCGATCCACCTCGCGCACCGGCTCGCCCGCCGGCTGTCCGAGGTGCGCAAGAACGGGACCATCCCCTACCTGCGTCCCGACGGCAAGACCCAGGTCACCATCGAGTACGACGGGGACAAGGCCGTGCGCCTGGACACCGTCGTCGTGTCCTCGCAGCACGCGTCGGACATCGATCTGGACTCCCTGCTCGCGCCCGACATCCGCGAGTTCGTCGTCGAGCACGTCCTGAGCCAGCTGGTCGAGGACGGGATCAAGCTCGACACCGAGGGCTACCGCCTGCTGGTGAACCCGACCGGCCGCTTCGAGATCGGCGGCCCGATGGGCGACGCCGGCCTCACCGGCCGCAAGATCATCATCGACACCTACGGCGGCATGGCCCGCCACGGTGGCGGCGCCTTCTCCGGCAAGGACCCCTCCAAGGTCGACCGCTCCGCCGCCTACGCGATGCGCTGGGTCGCCAAGAACGTCGTCGCCGCCGGTCTGGCCTCGCGCTGCGAGGTCCAGGTCGCGTACGCGATCGGCAAGGCCGAGCCCGTGGGCCTCTTCGTCGAGACCTTCGGCACCGCCAAGGTGGACGTCCAGAAGATCGAGGACGCGATCGGCGAGGTCTTCGACCTCCGCCCGGCCGCGATCATCCGTGACCTCGACCTGCTGCGGCCGATCTACGCCCAGACCGCCGCCTACGGCCACTTCGGCCGCGAGCTGCCGGACTTCACCTGGGAGCGCACCGACCGCGTGGACGCGCTGCGCGCGGCCGCCGGTCTGTAGGACCGCCCGCCGAACGGCCCCGGACCTCGCGGTCCGGGGCCGTTCGTGTGCCCGGGTCTCGCAGTGCCCGGGGCCGTTCGTGCGCCGGGCCCGCGCGGTCCCGGGCCGCGCCCGGGCGGGCCCCGGGAGGGTTCGGGCGCCGTCCGCTGTCACAGGGGTTTGGTAAGAATGCGGGTGTGAGCAGCGCGAACGATTCCCCGCCGGAGCAGCTCGCGCTGATCCGGGAGATGGTCGCCGAGGCGAAGGCCAAGGCGCCCAAGGCGAAGCCCCGGACCTGGCGCGGGGCCGCCCTCGCCGAGGAGCTGCCCGTCGCGCGCGTCCTCGTCAACAAGGGCGTGCTCCACCTCGACCAGCTCTGGGACTACGCCGTCCCGGCCGAGCTCTCCGAGGCCGCGCAGCCCGGCGTCCGCGTCCGGGTCCGCTTCGGCGCCGGGTCGCACCAGGTGCGCGGCGGGCGCCGCGAGGGCGGCGGCCTCATCGACGGGTTCGTCGTCGAGCGCCGCGCCGAGTCCGACTACGACGGGGCACTGGCCGCCCTGGCCCACGTGGTCTCTCCCGAGGTCGTGCTCGGCCCCCCGATGCTGGCGCTGGCCCGCGCCGTCGCCGACCGGTACGCCGGCAGCCTCGCCGACGTCCTCCAGCTCGCCCTGCCCCCGCGCAACGCCCGTGCCGAGGCCAAGCCCTCGCCCGAGCCGCTGCCCCCGCCGCCCGTGCCGTACCCCGGGGGCTGGGAGCGGTACGGCTCCGGTCCCGCCTTCCTGCGGGCCCTGGCCACCGGCGGCACCCCGCGCGCCGTGTGGACCGCCCTGCCGGGCCCCGGCTGGGCCGACGAACTCGCCCGGGCCGTGGCCGCCACCCTCGCCTCCGGACGCGGGGCCCTCGCCGTCGTCCCCGACGGGCGGACCGCCGCCCGGGTCGACGCCGCGCTGACCGCGCTCCTCGGCGAGGGACGGCACGCCCTGCTCACCGCCGAGTCCGGGCCCGAGAAGCGCTACCGCCAGTGGCTCGCGGTCTCCCGCGGCTCCGTGCGGGCCGTCGTCGGCACCCGGGCGGCGATGTTCGCCCCCGTACGGGACCTGGGACTCGTCGCCGTCTGGGACGACGGGGACTCCAGCCACAGCGACGACAACGCCCCCTTCCCGCACGTCCGGGAGGTGCTGGAGCTGCGCTCGGTCACCGACGGCTGCGCCTTCCTGGCCGGCGCCACCAGCTGCACCGTGGAGGCCGCCCAGCTCGTCGAGTCGGGCTGGGCGCGGCCGCTGGTCGCGAACCGCGAGACGGTGCGCGCGTACGCCCCCCGGATCCGCACCGTGGGCGACGAACTGCTGGCCCGCGACGGGGCGGCCCGCGCCGCGCGGCTGCCGAGCCTGGCGTGGGAGACCGTACGGGAGGGGCTCAAGACCGGGCCCGTCCTGGTCCAGGTGCCGCGCCGGGGTTACGTGCCCCGGCTGGCGTGCGAGCGCTGCCGCACCCCGGCCCGCTGCACGGTCTGCGCGGGGCCGCTTGAGGCACCCGACGCGCGGGACCTGCAGTGCGGGTGGTGCGGGCGCGGCGAGCCCTCGTGGCACTGCGAGGAGTGCGGGTCGTTCCGGCTGCGGGCCCAGGTGGTGGGGGCCCGGCGGACCGCCGAGGAACTGGGGCGGGCCTTCCCGGCCGTACCCGTACGGACGTCCGGGCGCGACCACGTCCTGGACGAGGTGCCGGACGGGCCCGCGCTGGTGGTGTGCACCCCGGGGGCCGAGCCGGTCGTGGCGGGCGCCGGGTACGCGGCGGCGCTGCTGCTGGACGGCTGGGCGATGCTCGGCCGGCCCGACCTGCGGGCCGGGGAGGACGCGCTGCGGCGGTGGATCGCGGCCGCGTCGCTGGTACGGGCGCAGGGGCAGGTCGTGGTGGTCGCCGAGCCGACGCTGCGGCCCGTCCAGGCACTGGTGCGGTGGGACCCGGTCGGTCACGCGGTACGGGAACTGGCCGAGCGGGCCCAGCTGGGCTTCCCCCCGGTGTCCCGGATGGCGGCGGTGGCGGGGCGCGGCGAGGCGGTGGAAGCCTTCCTGGCCGGAGCCGGACTCCCCGCCGACGCCGAGATCCTCGGCCCGGTGCCGCTCCCCGGCCGGCGCGGGGCGCCCTCCGCCGGGGAACGGGCGCTGGTGCGGGTCCCGCCGGGCAGCGGCGCCGCCCTGGCCGCCGCCCTGAAGGCGGCGCAGGCCGCGCGGATGGCGCGGGGGGTGCCGGCGGCGGAGGCGGTCCGGGTCCGGATCGACCCGCCGGACATCGGCTGACCGGTCGGGGCGCCGCGGGCAGCGGAACGCCCCCGGTGGGGCGACCGTACGGGGGTCGTCCGCCGGGGGCGGGCGCGTGCGCGGGGCGGGAGCGGCCGGGC
>NZ_JBEOXU010000225.1:0-6955 GCF_040296725.1 Streptomyces sp. NPDC002044 | reverse complement strand
GCGGCGAGGAGTGCCTTCTTCATGCCCCTGAGGCTGGGCGGCCGCGAAGAACACCGAATGAACACGGCGTGGCCGAAACCAGCCCACCACCACACGGAGAGGTCGGAACATGGCCGAGGCCACCATGAGGGCGATGGCGTACGAGACGTACGGCGGGACGGAGGTGCTCGCCGAGACCCGGCTGCCGGTGCCGAAGGTGGGCCCGGGCGAGGTCCTGGTCCGGGTGAAGTACGCGGGCGTCAACCCCGTCGACTGGAAGATCATGTCCGGCGGCCTCGACGCCCTGATGGACGTCGTGTACCCGGTCGTCCCCGGCTGGGACGTCGCCGGCACCGTCGAACGCGTCGGGATCGACACCCCCGAGTACGCCGAGGGCGACGAGGTCATGGCGTACGCCCGCAAGGACTACGTGCACGGCGGCACCTTCGCCGAGTTCGTGACCGTGCCCGTACGCGCCCTGGCGCACAAGCCCGCCTCGCTCGGCTGGGCCGAAGCGGCCGGACTCCCGCTCGCGGGGCTTACCGCCTACCAGGTGCTGACCCGGCTCGGCACCGGCGCGGGCGACACCGTCCTCATCCACGGCGCGGCAGGCGGCGTGGGATCCCTCGGCGTCCAGATCGCCCGCGCGCTCGGCGCCCGGGTCATCGGCACCGCCTCCCCGCGCAACCACGACCGGGTGCGCGCCCTCGGCGCGGAACCCGTCGCGTACGGGGACGGCCTCGCGGACCGGGTGCGCGCGCTCGCCCCCGAAGGCGCCACCGTCGTCGCGGACTTCGTCGGCGGTGTCCTCGACGTCACCCGCGAGGTGCTCCACGACGACGGCCGGCACGCCTCGATCGCCGACCCCACGGTGACCGGCTCCGGCGGCGAGTGGATGTGGGTCCGCCCGGTCGGCTCCGACCTGGCCGAACTGGCCCGCCTCGCCGACGAGGGCAAGCTGACGGTCACCGTCGCCGAGACCTTCCCCCTCGCCGAGACGGCGGCCGCCTTCGCGCTCAGCCAGGACGGCCACACCGCCGGGAAGATCGTCATCGAGGTCTGAGCACGGTCCGGACCCCGCGGCACCCGGCCCCGGGCACGCCGGACCGCGCGCCGCCCGGCGGGGTGGGAGGGCGGCGCGCGGAGTGCGCGGGGAGCGTCAGGGGGTCCGGCCGGACCCGGACGCCGAACCGGTCGGGAACGGACGCCGAGGCGTTCGGTCACGGACCCCCGGAGCGGTCAGGCATAGACCCCGAAGTGGAACAGCGAGTAGCCGTACCCGGTACCGCGCTGGGTCAGCTCCAGCCGCACGTACCGGCCCGACGCGGTGACACCGAAGTCGTCGATCCCGCCGTCACCCGACGAAGTGGCGTACGCGGTACGCCAGTTCTCGCCGTCGTCCGACACCTTGACCGTGTACGCCCTCGCGTACGCCGTCTCCCACACCAGCTGTGCGTGCCTCAGCTGCCGCACCGACCCCAGGTCCACCTGGAGCCACTGCGCGTCCGCCCAGCTCGTCGCCCAGCGGGTGTCATCGCGCCCGTCGGTCGCCAGCTGCGGAGTGCACGGGCAGCCGCCCCAGCCGTCGTTCTGGAAGGTGGACGCGGTGGTCGGACGGTTCCGGGCCACGTCGGTGCCCGCCACGGGCGGCGGTACCACCTTCACCGACCGCTGCTCGACACCGACGTTCCCGCGCCCGTCCTTGACCTTCACGTACAGCTTCCACGCACCGGTCTTCGCGGGAGCCGTGACCTTGAGGGTGCCGCCGCCCAGGTGGCTGGAGGGGGCCGAGACCAGCCCGCCCCCGCCGTCGACGTACTTGCTCCCCCAGAGCACCTCGTACGCGAGCTGGTCGCCCTCGGGGTCGGTCGCGGGCGCCTGGACGGTGATCTCCCGGCCCGCCGGAACGGCGCCGGCGTTCGCCACCGCGGGCACGGCCACGGTCGGGGGCAGGTTGTCCCCGGTGGTGTTCCCGCCGTAGGCCCGTTTGACCGCGTAGTACATCTTGCGGCGCTCCCCGGCGGGCGTCAGGTTGAACCAGTGGCCGCCGAAGTCGTACTCGGTGCCGTAGTGGAAGACGGTCGCGCCCAGCGCCACGCCCCGGTGGCCGGTGACGCAGTTCCAGGCGCTGCTGTAGCCGTCCGCCTTCGCCTGGTCGCCCGGCTCCAGCGGGACCCCGTTCGCGTCGTTCGGCACCTCCCACTCCCCGGCCGGGCCGGTCTCGGTGATCAGGTACGGCTTGGTGTGGCCGCCCTGCTCCCAGGCCTGCCGGATCCCGCACACCTCCTTGTAGGAGTTGACCGAGTACAGGTCCAGGTCGGGGGAGTTGCGCTTGTAGTAGGTCCACGCGCCGGCCCACGCGTCCGTGGAGGTCACCGGGTGGTTGGCGTCGATGCGGTGGATCGCCTTCGCGACGTCGTTGACGAAGGTGGTGTAGGCGTTGCGCTGGTTCTCCAGCTCGGCCCCGGAGTAGCAGTTCTGCAGGCCGAGGACCGACTCGTTGCCGACGTTCCACATCAGCACGGCAGGGTGGTCGCGGTAGGTCTCCACCCAGCGGGAGAACTCGGCCAGCATGGTGTTCTTGTAGCCGCTGTCCGTCACGTAGTTGGTGCAGCCGCCGCTGCCGGGACCGCCGCCCGGCTGGAGCCAGAATCCGGCGACCACCTTGAGGTTGTTCGCGGAGGCCGAGTCGAACAGCTGGCGGCTGCTCGCGTCGGTGCCCCATGTACGGATCGTGTTGGCGCCCAGTGATCTCACGTCGGGCAGCAGCCGGCCGGCGTCGGCCGGGGACGGGCCCCAGGTGACGCCCTTGACGAGGTACGGCGAACCGTCCACCGTCAGCTGCCAGTTGCCCTGGACGCCGGTCACCTTGACCACGCTGCCGGCGGCTTGCGCCGGGGCGCTGGGAAGTACGGTCACGGCGCCCGCGAGGAGCGCGGCCGTGACGAGGGAACGCATGCGGGAGTGCACGCGGGGACCTCCTGGAGGAGTGGGGGGAACGGGGGAGGGGGTCACGGGAGCCGGTAGTCCGGGCCGAGGGCGGCGCCCGCCGCGGGGTGGGTCTCGTCGTAGCCGCGGGCGTTGCACTGGAGTCCGCCGCGGATGCAGTGGTCGACGAGGGCTTTCAGCGTCCGGTCGTCCCAGGCGTTGAAGAAGTCGTAGTGGAAGGAGTGCCCGCTCCCGCTGGAGAGCCGGACCCGCGACATGTCGCCGCTGACCGGGAAGGCCATCTTGAACTCGACCATGGGGACGGCCACCGG
Organism: Streptomyces sp. NPDC002044; assembly: GCF_040296725.1. Lineage (NCBI taxonomy): Bacteria > Bacillati > Actinomycetota > Actinomycetes > Kitasatosporales > Streptomycetaceae > Streptomyces > Streptomyces sp. NPDC002044. The sequence goes on along the minus strand of NZ_JBEOXU010000225.1, from coordinate 3,716 downwards.
GTGGCTGGCCGGGCACACGTTGTCGTTGTTGCCGGGCTTCACGACCGGGTAGGCCATGTGCGCCTTGTGGTCGGGGGTGTCCAGGAACGTGCCGTCCCAGCAACTCGGCGACTGCATGCGAATGTTGAGCTGGCTGCCGGGCGGGCAGCTGGCCGGGATCTCGGTGTTCTTGAAGCTCTCGCCGCACTCCCAGCCCTCGACCCAGCCGCGGTGGCCGCGGAACTCGGCCGCGCTCTGCGTCGGGCTGCCGACGAGGAAGCGCAGGCCCTTGGGGAAGGGGCGCACGCTCTTGTAGTCGGTCACGCCGGTCTTGTAGTAGATCACTTGCGGTCCGGTCGGCAGGACGGGCTGGTTGCCGTTGTAGAGCGTCGGCATCCAGTACCCGGAGAGGTCGCCGGGGGCGGTGCACGCGGTCCCGCCCGCGCTGAGCGAGGCGGTGGTGCTGAAGGCGTCCGTCGTGGTGTTGCCCATGAAGGTGTGGTTGTGGGAGGCGCCCGGACGGCCCGCGTAGACGATCGGGTCGTCGGACGCGGTCCTGGTGACGGCGCAGTTGGCCTGGAACTCGTGGAAGTACCGGTCCGGGGGATTCTCCCAGGACGGGGTGACCCCCGTGACCCGCGGCACCGCCGGGATGTAGCCGTCGCCGTCCGGGTCGTCGCCGGTGGCGAGGGGGGCGACGGCGGCGTGGTTCATGCCCGCGTGGACGGCCGTGCCGCCGCCGTCGGGCGAGGCCTGGGCGGTCAGGGCGAGGCCGCCGAGGCCGGCGGCCGCGGTCACGGCGAGGGCCGCCGAGACCAGTAAGGCGGACAGGGTCCGCGGTCGGAGTGTCATTTCTGCGGCTCCTTCGGTGGGGCGGGGTGGCAGAGAGAGGACGCTTCCGGGAGGGTCTGTGGGAGAGCGCTCTCTCAGATGGCCCGGAAAACGCGGGGCGGCCGCCGGGCCGCCCCGCGCTTTCCGGGGGTCAGGGGTGGATCAGGGGAACGAGAGGACGGTGGAGGGAACGGTCGAGGTGCCCGAGGTGGGGGCGCCGATGCCGTTGATGACGTGTTCGTACTGGCCGTTCCCGCCGAGCGAGACGACCAGGAGGTCGTGGAACTTCACACCGGGTTTCACCGGCGCCTGGAACCCGTGTTCCTGACGGATCGTCGGATCCACGTTGTAGTAGCAGTAACTGCCCAGGCCCCAGCCCTCGTGGGTGTTCACCGAGTCTGCCACCTTGTAGGCCGCGTAGCCCTTGACGGACCCGTTCTGGATCGCGGCCTGGTTCGGCGCGTCGTACGCCTTCTCGTTCTGGAAGAAGATCGTGCGGCCGCGCTCGCCGTTCCACTCCACGTCGTACTTGTTGAAGTGCTCGACGAACAGCCCGGTGGCGAGCACGTCGTCGCCGTTCACCCGGAATCCGTAGTCGGAGCGGTTGGTCTCCCAGCCCACCCCGTCGCCGTGGTCGGCCCGCCAGATCCAGGTGTGGTCGACGATCGTGTCGTGGTTGTTGACCACCATGCCGAGCGTGGCCTTGCCCGCGCCGGCGCCGCCGACCCGGATGAAGACGTCCTGGACGGTCGTCGGGTTCGCCGCGTGGTCCGTGGTGGTGCCGGCCGGGCCGACCTCCAGCAGAGTGGGCGAGTTGACGGTGCCCGCGTCGATCAGGAAACCGGCGAGCTTCACGCCGTCCACGTCGGCGACCTTCATCGCGGTGACCCCGTTGTCCGGGACGATCGTGGCCAGGCCCAGGCCCAGCACGACCGTGTCCGGGCGGTTCACCTGGATGGTCTGGTTCACGTGGTAGACCCCGGGGGTGAAGAGCAGGTGCAGCCCCTGCGTCAGCGCCGCGTTGATCGTCGCCGCGCTCGCTCCCGGCTTCACCACGTAGAACTGGCTCAGCGGGATCGAGGAACCCTGGGGCGCGCCGTTGCCCCAGGACGTGCCGCGGGCGTTGGTCCGCTTGGCCGGGACGAAGACCTTGTAGTCGGCGCCGTCCAGGTACAGGAACGGCTTCTCACGGGAGACGGGCGTGGTGTCCAGGATGGTGTACGGCGGGTTCGGGTACGACTGCGCGGGCGCGCCCTGGGTACCGGAGAACACCTGGTTCCACACCGCGTTGGACCAGCCGCCGATCGAGCTGTCACGGGTGTACCACTGCTGCTGCGAGTAGTTGCCGACCTGCCCGTCGATCTTGGAGTCGGCGATGTAGCCGCCGGAGGCCCAGCCGTAGCCGTTCGGGGCGAGGTTCAGGCCGCCCTTGACGTGCATCCGGCGGAAGGGCGCGGCCTGCGAGACGGCCCAGCGGTTGGTCCCGCTCACCGGGTTCAGGGCGAGGTTCTCGGCCGAACGCCAGAAGTTCTGCGTGGCGTTGCCCCCGAACCAGCCGGCGTCGACGGTCACGTCGCCGTTGATGGTGGTGTCGTCGGGATTGAGCCCGAGACCCGACACGGAGGTGTAGAAGCCGATCTGCGCGTTGAGCCCGTTGTACGTGCCGGGCTTGAACAGGAACTGGTAGCGGCCCGAACCGAACTGCGCCGACTCCTGCTGGGCGAAGACCTGGTCGAGCCTGGCCTGGATGTTCGGCGTCGACGGATCGAAGACGATCACGTTGGGCCCGAGATCGCCGCCGCCGGGGATGACCGGTCCGGTGCCGGTCGTGCCGTAGACCTGGAACTCCCAGAGGGAGTAGCCGTATCCGGTGGTGCGCTGGGTCCCGTACACCCGCACGTACCGGGCGCTGCCGGTGACGTCGTGGGTGACGTTGCCGCCCGCGCCGGCGGTGGTCGAGTAGGCGGTCGACCAGTTGGTGCCGTCGGTGGACAGCTCGACGCGGTACGCCTTGGCGGCCGCGGCCTCCCAGCGCAGCACGACCTGGCTCAGCTGGGCGGGCGCGCCGAGGTCGACCTGTATCCACTGGGGATCGGCGAACTGGCTGGACCAGCGGGTGCCGTTGTCGCCGTCGACGGCGGCCCCTGCCGGGGTGCCGGCGCCTTCCAGACTGGAGGCGGTGGCGGGCTTGCCCTGCGAGAGCAGGACGGGCGCCGCGTGCGCGGCGGTGCCGGGAAGCAGCACGAGGAGGGCGGCGACCAGCGCCGCGGCGAGCGCCGCGACGGCGAGGCGTGGCGGTCGGTCGGAGAGGAGGGTCATGCGGGGTGCTCCTGACGTCGGGGATCCGGGGGGATCGAAGCGTGAGTGAACTGCCCGCAGGAGAGGCCGTCAAGGGTTTGAGCGTTCATGAACTGAAGATCAAAGGATGTGTCAACTACGCATCGGGCCTGTGAACTTGGAGTTTCTTCAATCCTTGTGAAAAGTGTTGACGAAAAAACCCGGCAGCGCTGTACTGAGGCTCCTGACCGCTCCGTCCCGCTGCGCCCGCTGGGCGGGACGGAGCGGCGGGGAGCGTTCGGGAAGTGTCCGATACGCGGGCCGTTGCGGCGGCGTGCGTTCGTTAGTCGTCGCTACGGGGCGGGCCCGGGGATGCCCCCGAGCCGCCCTCGGAGCCCGCCCGGGACCGGGCCGGTGCCGGCCCGGAACCGGGCCGCGGCAGGAGGTGGGACGGATGCGGTACGGATGCGGTACGGCTCGCGCAGGGGGAGAGCCGCACCACGCTGCCGCTGCCGCTGCCGCTGCCGCTGCCGCTGCCGCTGCCGCTGCCGCTGCCGCTGCCGCTGCCGCTGCCGCTGCCGCTGCCGCTGCGGTGCGTGTGGGGGCGGGGGCGGCCGGGGCCGGGGCTC
>NZ_JBEOXU010000224.1:0-7098 GCF_040296725.1 Streptomyces sp. NPDC002044 | reverse complement strand
GGGTGGCACCCACTCCCCCCGGGCCTGCCCTGTCGCCCGGGAGATGCTGCGGCGCCCGCCCTGTACGGGTCTGGGGAAACGACTGCGCCGCACCCATGGGCCTCCGCCAGCGCGCCCGCCGGGTCGGCGGACGTCAGGGTCCCCGCCCGCTCCAGGTGCCGGGCCGCCTCCGCCAGCCGGGTGCGGGCCTGGCTGCCGACCGCGCCCCGGCTGGTGGTGATGTAGTCCGTCGCGGCGCCGATCGCACTGCGGGCCGACAGCAGGGCCTGGTCCAGCAGGGCCACCGCGCGCTGGCGGCCCGACTCCCGCTCGCGCGCCCCGGCCAGCGCCTCGTCCAGGGCCGCGTCGGCCTCCTCGACCCGGCGCAGGGCGTCGATCGGGTCGTACCGGCCGGCCGCCTGCTCCTGCCGTACGTCGGCCAGCACCGCCTCCGCCCGGCCGATCCGGCCCCGCAGGTCCGCTGTCGAGGTGCCCTCGGCGGTTCCGGTCAGCAGCCCGCGGGCGTCCGCGAGGTCCGTATCGGCCTCGTTCAGGGCGCCCGGCAGTTTCCCGGCCGCCTCCGCCAGCTCCTGGGCCCGCCGCTCCACCGCGTCGACCAGGGTCGCCGCCTGGTCCACCGCGCCCTCGGCGGCCCGCACGTGCACGGCCGCCCGGCCGTTGTCGCCGGCGTCGACCGCGGCGTGCGCCTCGCCCAGGCTGGTCGTCGCGAACAGCAGCCGGTCCTCCGCCTGTTCCGGGTTGGCGGCGACCGGCGCCGACGCGGAGTCCGCGTACCGGCCGGCCAGCGCCGTCAGGGTGGCCACGGCCGTCGTGGTGCGCCCGGCCAGCGCCCGGAAGTGCAGTTCCACGGTGGCCAGGGCCTGCGGAGCGTTCTTCTCCAGATCCCGCAGCCGGTCGAAGTCCGCCGATTCGGCGTCGAGGCGCCGGCTGGCCTCCGTACACCGGGCGACGATCTCGTCGAGCATCCGGCGCCGGGTCGCGTCGTCCTCCGGGTAGGCGTCGTCCAGCTGCTGGCGCAGCCGGAAGGCGTGCGTCAGCTCGTTCTTGGCGTACTCCACGGCCGCGGTGAAGGGGGCCGCCGCCTCGTCGCCGAACTGGGCCGAGGCGAAGCCGAGTTCCTCCGTACTGGTGCGGACCGCGTCGTCGGTCTCCACCAGCAGCGCCTTGGCCCGGGAGTCCAGCTCCGGCAGCGGCGGCCGCCCCGCCCCGGCCTCGCCCCAGCCCTGGCCGGTGCTCGTACCGCGCCCGGGGCCGTCGCCGCGGCGCTTGCGGCGGGTGTACGCGTACGCCCCGAGGGCGCCGGCCGCGCCGACCGCCACCACCGGGAGCACGAAGTCCCCGGCCCCGGTGTGCCCGCTCTCCCCGCCGCCGGGGTCCGCCGGACCCGGGGTGATCGTGGGCGCGGCGACGGGCAGCCCGCCGAGCACGGCGTTGTAGCCGTCGGCCGCGCCGATCGCGGCGCCCGCCCAGTCGTTCTGCCGCAGGGCGGGCTCGATGGCGGTCCGGGCGACCGTCGCGAGCTGCTCCTCGGTGAAACCGGACGCGGTGTCGGCCGAATAGGCGTACTGCCGGTCCCCGGTCGCCACGGCCAGCAGGACGTCGCTCTGGCCGAGGCCGTTCTTCTCCGCGGTGGCATCGGCCCAGCTCTGGGCGGACCGGCCGGAGAAGTCACGGACGTACGCGACGAACAGCTGGACCCGCCGGTCGGCGTAGAGCCTGTCCAGAGCCGCGGTCACGGAGTCCCGCCGGTCGCCCAGGGCCCCGACGCGGTCGGTGATCTGGCCCTGCCGGGACAGGGTCACCGGATCGTCGGCCCGCGCCGGCGGCGCCCCCGCCACCCCCCAGCCGCCGAACGCGAGCAGCGCTCCGGCCAGGGCGAGCCCCGCCCGGAGCGGTATGCCGGCGGAGGTGCGTCTCTGCGTCCTGCTTCTCGGCGGAATCACAATTGGGAGGGTATGGGGGGTTTAGTGGCACCGCATGCGGAGTCAGGGCCGGTGACCCGCCCCGGGGCGGGTCACATACGGGCTCCCGGGCGCTACGGGGTTCCGGAGCGCTACGTCGTTCCCGAGCGCCTGCCGATCTTGTTGCCCAGCCACACCAGCGGGTCGTACTTGCGGTCCACCGCCCGCTCCTTCAGCGGGATCAGGGCATTGTCGGTGATCTTGATGCCCTCGGGGCAGACCTCCGTACAGCACTTGGTGATGTTGCACAGGCCGAGCCCGTGCTCCTCCTGCGCCGCCCGCCCGCGGTCCAGGCCCGCCTCCGCCGCCGCGTCCAGGGGGTGCATGTCCAGCTCCGCCACCCGCATCAGGAAGCGCGGCCCCGCGAAGGCGGGCTTGTTCTCCTCGTGGTCCCGCACCACGTGACAGGTGTCCTGGCACAGGAAGCACTCGATGCACTTGCGGAACTCCTGCGAGCGCTCCACGTCCACCTGCCGCATCCGGTACGCCCCCGGCGCCACCCCCTGCGGCGGCACGAAGGCCGGGACCTCCCGCGCCTTGGCGTAGTTGAAGGACACGTCCGTCACCAGGTCCCGGACCACCGGGAACGCCCGCAACGGGGTGACGGTGACCGTCTCCCCGCTCCCGAAGGTGGACATCCGCGTCATGCACAGCAGCCGCGGCCGGCCGTTGACCTCCGCGCTGCACGAACCGCACTTGCCCGCCTTGCAGTTCCAGCGCACCGCGAGGTCCTGGGCCTGCGTCGCCTGGAGCCGGTGGACGATGTCCAGCACGACCTCGCCGTCGTTCACCTCGACGGTGAAGTCCCGCAGCTCCCCGCCCTCCGCGTCGCCCCGCCAGATCCGGAAGCGTGCGTCGTAGGTAGTCACTCGTAGAGCTCCTCTTCGGCGAGGTACTTGACCAGCTCTTCCTTCTCGAACAGGGCGAGCAGGTCGGGACGGATGGGATCCGTGCGGGTGCGCACGAGGGCGATCCGGTCGGCCGCCGGGTCGGCCGGAGCCGGGTCCACCGGCCGGCACAGCAGGTTCACCGGACGCCAGGCGCGGTCCATGCCCGGGCAGTCCTCGCGGGTGTGCCCGCCCCGGCTCTCGGTGCGCTCCAGGGCCGCGCGGGCCACGCACTCGCTGACCAGGAGCATGTTCCGCAGGTCCAGCGCCAGGTGCCAGCCCGGGTTGAACTGCCGGTGCCCCTCGACGCCGGCCCGGGAAGCCCGTACGCGCAGGTCCGCCAGCCGCTCCAGGGCCTGCGCCATCTCGCCCGCCCGCCGGATGATGCCGACCAGGTCGTTCATGGCGCTCTGGAGCTCCTGGTGGAGCGTGTACGGGTTCTCCGCGCCCTCGGCGGCGTGGAACGGGGCCAGCGCCTCCGCGGCCGCCTCGTCGATCCGGGCCTGGGAGACGGCCGGGCGCCCGGCCGGGGAGGAGGCGTGCTCCCGCGCGTACCCGGCGGCGTGCAGACCGGCCCGGCGGCCGAAGACGAGCAGGTCGGACAGGGAGTTCCCGCCGAGCCGGTTGGAGCCGTGCATGCCGCCCGCGACCTCGCCCGCGGCGAACAGCCCCGGGACGCCGACCGTGGCGGCGGTGTCCGAGTCGACCGCGATGCCGCCCATCACGTAGTGGCAGGTCGGGCCGACCTCCATCGGCTCGGCCGTGATGTCCACGTCCGCCAGCTCCTTGAACTGGTGGTACATCGAGGGCAGGCGCCGGCGGATCCGCTCCGCCGGCATCCGGGTGGACACGTCCAGGAAGACCCCGCCGTGCGGGGAGCCGCGGCCGGCCTTCACCTCGGAGTTGATGGCCCGGGCCACCTCGTCGCGGGGGAGCAGCTCGGGCGGCCGCCGGTTGTGGTCCGGATCGTCGTACCAGCGGTCGCCCTCCGCCTCCGACTCGGCGTACTTCTCCTTGAAGACGTCCGGGACGTAGTCGAACATGAACCGCTTGCCGTCGCTGTTGCGCAGCACCCCGCCGTCGCCGCGCACCGACTCGGTGACCAGGATGCCCTTCACCGACGGCGGCCAGACCATACCCGTCGGGTGGAACTGCACGAACTCCATGTTCAGCAGCGGCGCCCCGGCCAGCAGGGCCAGCGCGTGCCCGTCACCGGTGTACTCCCAGGAGTTGGACGTCGTCTTGAAGGACTTGCCGATCCCGCCGGTGGCCAGGACGACCGCCGGGGCCTCCAGGACGAAGAAGCGGCCCGACTCGCGCTCGTAGCAGAAGGTCCCCGCGACCCGCCCGCCGCCCGCGGGGCCGCCGTCCTGCAGGATCCGGGTGACCGTGCACTCCTGGAAGACCTTGAGGCGGGCCTCGTAGTCCCCGAACTCCTCGAAGTCCGCCTGCTGGAGCTGGACGATCTTCTGCTGGAGGGTGCGGATCAGCTCCAGGCCCGTCCGGTCGCCGACGTGGGCCAGGCGCGGGTACTCGTGGCCGCCGAAGTTGCGCTGGGATATCCGGCCGTCCGGGGTGCGGTCGAAGAGCGCGCCCCAGGTCTCCAGCTCCCAGACCCGGTCCGGGGCCTCCTTCGCGTGCAGCTCCGCCATCCGCCACTGGTTGAGGAACTTGCCGCCGCGCATCGTGTCGCGGAAGTGCACCTGCCAGTTGTCGCCCTCGTTGACGTTGCCCATGGAGGCGGCGATGCCGCCCTCCGCCATCACCGTGTGGGCCTTGCCGAAGAGCGACTTGCAGATCACGGCCGTACGGGCGCCGCGCTCGCGGGCCTCGATCGCGGCGCGCAGCCCGGCGCCGCCCGCGCCGACCACGACCACGTCCCACTGCTGCCGTTCCACTTGGGTCATCCAATCTCCTTGCGAGAGTCCCTCAGACGTGAGCCGAGAGAGGGGGCACGCATCGTCGGCCGAGAGCAGCGCGGCGGCGCAGTCCCGGTGCGTGATGCTGTGACCTGGGCTTGTGTGCGGGTGGTGGCCGCTTCTAGCGTTCGGACATGGGGGCTCATCGTTCTGTGAAGCGGGCGTTCAAGTACCGCTTCCATCCCACCGACGCGCCGGCAGCCGATCTGTCGCGGACGTTCGGATGCGTGCGCAAGGTCTACAACCTCGCACTCGCCGTTCGCTCCGACGCCTGGACGAACCGGCAGGAGAGGGTGGGCTACAGGGAGACGTCTGCGATGCTCGCCGACGGGAAGAAGACCGAGGAACTGGCCTACCTGGCCGAGGTTTCCTCGGTTCCGCTCCAGGAGGCGCTGCGTCACTTGCAGAGCGCCTTCACGCGCTTCTGGGGAAAGCAGTCGAGGCATCCCCGCTTCAAGTCGAAGCGGCATGCGCGAGCTTCGGCCAGGTACACACGCTCCGCGTTCCGCTACGACGACGGACGGCTGACGCTGGCCAAGATGGCGGATCCGTTGGACATCGTCTGGTCCCGTCCCCTGCCCGTCGGGGCTCAACCGTCCAGTGTCACGGTGTCGCGGGACAGCGCCGGGCGCTGGTTCGTCTCCCTGCTCTGCGAAGACGTTCCCTCCTCGATGCCCGCCACCACGCGGGCCGTGGGCATCGATGTCGGGCTCACAGCCCTGGTCACCCTCTCCACCGGAGAGAGGGTCGACAATCCCCGACACGAGCGCAGGGATCGGGCCAGACGGGTGAGGGCTCAGCGGGCGTTGTCGCGGAAGGAGAAGGGATCGGAGAATCGCGCCAAAGCCCGCACTCGTGTGGCGAAGGTCCAGGCTCGGATCGCAGACCGTCGCAGGGACCACCTCCACAAGCTGACCAGTCGACTCGTGCGCGATAACCAAACGCTCGTGATCGAGGACCTGACCGTCCGCAGCATGGTCAAGAACCGCAAGGTCGCCCGTGCCGTCATGGATGCGGCCTGGGGTGAGCTGAGGCGAACGCTGGAGTACAAGACAGCCTGGTACGGGCGGGAGCTGATCATCGTGGATCGGTGGTTTCCCAGCTCGAAGCGGTGCTCGGTCTGCGGGGCGACAGTTGGGGCGATGCCCCTGAACGTCCGTGAGTGGACGTGCGAGAGCTGCGGGACGACGCACGACCGGGACGTGAACGCGGCAATCAATCTTCTGGCCGCCGGGCCGGCGGTCACTGCCTGTGGAGCGGGTGTCAGACCTCATCGGGAGTCCTCCTCTCGGCCGGGGCGGTCCGCGGTGAAGCAGGAACACCCACCCGAAGAGGTGGGACGTTCCTCCCCGTAGGGAGGGCGGAGGTCAAAAGATCCTCGGGTCGGTGAAGGCGCCGCTGGCCACCAGATAGACGTAGAAGTCGCAGAGCGCGACGCTGATCAGGGAGGCCCACGCCAGCTGCATGTGGCGGGCGTTGAGCCGGCTGACCCAGCCCCACAGCCGGTAGCGCACCGGGTGCTTCGAGAAGTGCTTGAGCTTGCCGCCCATGATGTGCCGACAGGAGTGGCACGACAGCGTGTACGCCCAGATGAGGGTGATGTTGACGAGGAACAGTAGCGTTCCGAGGCCCATGTGGCCCCAGGCGTAGTGCTCGTCGCGGAAGGTCAGCACCGTGTCGTACGTGAGGATGCCCGCGACCGGGACGGCCGCGTAGAAGAAGTAGCGGTGCGCGTTCTGGAAGACCAGCGGGAAGCGGGTCTCCCCGGTGTACGCCGCGTGCGGCTCGGCGACGGCGCAGGCGGGCGGTGAGGCCCAGAAGCCCCGGTAGTACGCCTTGCGGTAGTAGTAGCAGGTCAGCCGGAAACCGAGCGGGAAGATCAGGACCAGCAGGGCGGGGGACAGGCCCCACCAGCTGCCGAACAGCTCCCAGTTGGGGCCGCCGCGCATCTCCTGGCAGTTCTCCGCGAGGCACGGGGAGTAGAACGGCGAGACGTACGGGGCCGCGTAGTAGTCGGCGTTGGCGAAGGCCCGCCAGGTCGAGTAGACGATGAAGGCGAACAGCCCGGCCGCGGTGCCGGCCGGGGCCAGCCACCATCGGTCGGTCCGCAGGTGCCGGGCGGCGATGGCGGCCCGCGAGGCGCCGTGGACGCCGGAGGGCCGCTGTCGGGGTGGTTCCGTGCCTGTGGCCAAAGGGGACTCCGGGTGGAGTGATGAGGGGTGGCCCGGGCGACCCGGCCCCGACGGCGACGATCGCCTCGATCGCGGGCGTGTACGAGTGCATCGAGCCGCAGGTCTCCAACCTCTTCAAGCGCGAGACGCTGAGCGGTGA
>NZ_JBEOXU010000223.1:0-7147 GCF_040296725.1 Streptomyces sp. NPDC002044 | reverse complement strand
GCCCGACGCCCCTCCCCGACCCGACCCGGGGCGCGGGCCCGGGCGGTCGGGGTCAGCCGATCGGCTTGCGGGTCTCCTCGCGCACCGCGAGCGTCGTGGCGGCCACCTTCTGGAGATCGACCGAGCCGGGGCTCTGCCGCACGGTCTCGGGGGTCACGACGGCGACCGACGCCCCGGTGTTCTCGTCCGCCCACGCGCACATCGGCAGGGTGCTCGTCGCGCCGCCCTGCGCCGAGGTGAGGACCTGGCAGGTCACGGTGAGGCCGGAGCCGGGCGGCGTGACGTCCCTGGCGGGCACCGCGACGGTCGCACCCTGGGCGTCCGCCGCGCCCTCCATCATCTTCCGGCGGGCGGCCGCGGGGTCCTTGAACTGGCCGTACATTCCCGAGAAGACCAGGGCGCTCATGCCCGTGGCGGGACCGGACGTGTACTGGCCGACGGCCGGCTTCGGGTCGCGGATCTTCGGGTCGTAGGCCCCGGCGAGGGCCTTCTTCCCCTCGGTCTCCGACAGGTCCTGGGCCAGGGTGTACGTGCCGTCCAGCACGGTCGGCGGAACCGTCAGCCGGTACCGCGCGTCGGGGAATCCGGCGCCGCTCACCACCTGTCCCGCGTCTCCCAGGAGCTTCACCGCGAAGCCGATGACTCCGAGGCCGACGAGCGAGGCCGCCACGATCCCCACCACCAGACCGGTCCGCTTCCGGCGCGGCGGGGGCCCCATCGGCGGCTGCCCCCAGCCCCCTTGCGCGGGGAACGGCTGCGCGTAGGGCTGCTGCGGGTACGGGCTCTGCGCCGGCGGCGCGGGGTGGTGCGGACCGCCGTACGGGGTCGGGGGCTGCGCGGGCCCGTAGGGGCCGGGGGACTGGGGTGGCGGCATGCTCATGGCCGGAACGCTACGTCAGGGCCGGCCGCCGCGGCGCACGGCCCCGTCGCCGCCGGATCCCCACGGCGGCCGGCCGGCGCCGCCGCGCTCAGGCGAGCACGTCCAGTACGCGGTCGGGAGTGAGCGGCAGGCTGCGCAGGCGCCGTCCCGTGGCGTGGCAGAAGGCGTTCCCGATCGCGGCCGCCGTCCCGACGGTGCCGATCTCGCCGATCCCCTTGCTGCCCATCGGGTTGAGGTGCTTGTCGTGCTCGTCGATCCAGTGCGCCTCGATGTCCGGCACGTCGGCGTGGACCGGGACGTGGTACGCCGCCAGGTCGCTCTCGGCGAAGTCCCCGTGGACGGGGTCGACGCTGCTGTGCTCCGTCAGCGCCATGCCCAGGCCCATCACCATCGCGCCGACGAACTGGGACCGTGCCGTGACGGGGTTGAGGATCCGCCCGGCGGCGAAGACCCCGAGCAGGCGGGCGACGCGCACCTCGCCGGTGACCGTGTCGACCCGTACGTCCGCGAAGTGCGCGCCGAACGCGTGGCGTGAGTACGGAGACTTCTGCCCCGCCGACCCGGCGGTGTCGGCCGACGCGGACAGCCCCCCGTCGGGGAGCGGCCCGTGACGGCCCGCCATGCGGGCGGTCAGCGCGGCGCACGCGTCGTGCACCGCCCATCCCCAGGAGCCGGTGCCGCTGGAGCCGCCCGCGAGGGAGGCCGACGGCAGGCCGGTGTGCCCGACGGCCACCGTGACGGCGTCGAGCGGGACGCCCAGGGCGTCGGCGGCCACCTGCGCCAGGACGGTGCGCGCCCCGGTCCCGATGTCGGTGGCGTTGACCTCGACGTGGAACCTCCCGTCGGCCAGGGCGTGCGCCCGCGCCGTGGACGGCGAGATCAGCACGGGGTACGTCGCGGCGGCGACACCGGTGCCGCACAGCACCGTTCCCTCCCGGCGCGGCGTGCGCGCCGAGGCCCAGCCGAAGCGCTCGGCGCCCTCCCGCAGGCACTCCACGAGGTGCCGGCTGCTGAAGGGGCGGCCGCTGTCGGGCTCGGTCACCGGTTCGTTGCGGACGCGCAGCTCGACCGGGTCGATGCCGAGGGCGTCGGCGAGTTCGTCCATGGCGGATTCGAGCGCGTACATGCCCGGGGCCTCCCCGGGGGCGCGCATCCAGGACGGCGTGGGCACGTCCAGGGCGACGACCCGGTGGGTGGTGCGGCTGTCGGGCACGGCGTACATGACACGGCCCGGGACGGCCGCCTGCTCGACGAACTCCCGGACGCGCGAGGTGTGGGTGGTGACCTCGTGGGTGAGCGCGGTGAGCGTGCCGTCCGGACGGGCGCCGAGCCGCACCCGGTGCAGCGTCGGAGCCCGGTGCCCGACCACGGCGGGCAGGTGGCGCCGGGGCAGGGCGAGGGTGACGGGGCGGCCGGTGTGGCGGGCCGCCATGACCGCCAGGACCACGTGGGGGCGGGGGGTGCCCTTGCAGCCGAATCCGCCGCCGACGTGTTCGCAGACGACGGTGACACGGTCCTCGGGCAGGCCGAAGAGGGACGCGAGGGCCTCGCGGACGGGCCCCGAGCCCTGGCTCGAGTCGTGGACGGTGAGGTGGCCGCTCGCCTCGTCCCAGAGGGCGGTGGCGGCGTGCGGCTCCATCGGGTGGTTGTGCAGCGGCGCCACCGCGTAGGAGCAGTCCACCCGTACGGCCGCGGCGGCCAGGGCCGCGTCCGGGTCGCCGTGCTCGCGATGCGCGGGGTGTCCGCCGTTGGCCTTCTCGGGCGTGTAGACGCCGGGATGGTCGGCGCGGAACCCGGTGTCGTGCCCGGCCGCCTCGTACGTGACGGCGACGGCTCCGGCGGCCGCCCGGGCCGCCTCGGGGGTCTCCGCGACGGCCAGCGCCACATACCAGCCCCGGTGCGGGACCCCGGGGTCCTGGAGCACCTGGAGGGTGGGGTCGTCGAACGGGCCCAGCCGCGGGGCGTTGTGCGGCGTGAGCACGGCGAGCACACCGGGGAGGGCCAGCGCGGCGGCCGCGTCCACGGCGGTGACGCGGCCCCGGGCGACCGTCGCCGGCACCGGCCAGGCGTGGGCGCAGCCGGCCGGGGCGTGGTCGCCGGCGTACCGGGCGGCGCCCGTGACCTTCTCCGGGCCCTCGGTCCGGCCGGCCGGGGTACCGAGTACGACGTGCCGCATGGGAGCTCCTCTGGACGGTGCCGCCGTACGGCGGGGACTGCGGGTGCGTGCGGGAGCGCGGGGTGCGGGCTACGGGGTTCGGGTACGGCCGTCCGCGCGGGCGGCCAGCGTCCCCAGCACGTCGACGGCGAGGTTCGTGGCCAGCGCCACCTTGTAGCCGTTGTCGCGCAGCGGCCGGGCCGCGGCCAGCTCCGCCTGCACCGCCCGGAGCAGCGCGTCGGACGTCGGCTCGGCGCCGACCAGCAGGGCCTCGGCCGCGGTGGCCCGCCAGGGACGGTGGGCCAGCCCCCCGAAGGCGAGCGCCACCCGCCGTACGCGGCCCGCGTCGAGCTCCAGGACGGCGGCGACGGAGGCCAGGGCGAAGGCGTACGAGGCCCGGTCGCGCGCCTTGCGGTACAGCGAGACGGCGCCGCGCCCCGGGGCGGGCAGCACGACCGCGGTGACGATCTCCCCGGCGCGCAGCACGGTGTCCTGCTCGGGACGGTCCCCGGGCAGCCGGTGGAACTCCGCCGCGGGCACGGTGCGGGCGCCGTCCCCGCCGTACAGCTCGATGCCGGCGCCGAGCGCCGCGAGCGCCACCGCCATGTCGGAGGGGTGCGTCGCGATGCACCCCTCGGACTGCCCGAGGACGGCGTGATCGCGGTGCAGCCCGTCGCGGGCGCCGCAGCCGGTGCCCGGCTCGCGCTTGTTGCAGGGCTTGGACACGTCCTGGAAGTAGGAGCACCGGGTGCGCTGGAGCAGGTTCCCGCCGGTGGTGGCCATGTTGCGCAGCTGCCCGGAGGCGCCGGCCAGCAGCGCCTGGGACAGGACGGGGTGGCGGGCCCTGACGGCGGGGTGGGCGGCGACGTCGCTGTTGCGGGTCATGGCGCCGATCCGGAGCCCTCCCCCGGCCAGCTCCTCCACGCCGTCGAGCGGGAGCCGGGAGATGTCGACGAGGGCCGTCGGGCTCTCCACCCCCAGCTTCATCAGGTCGACGAGGTTGGTGCCGCCACCGAGGTAGCGGGCCCCGGGGTGCCGGGCGTGGGCGGCGACGGCCTCGTCGAGGCCGGTGGCGCGAACATACGCGAACGGCTTCACGCGGTCACGTCCCTCACGGCGTCGACGATGCGCGGGTAGGCGCCGCAGCGGCACAGGTTGCCGCTCAGCCGCTCCTTGATCTCCTCCGCCGTCAGGGTGACGGGGCCGGGGTCGGCCAGGGCCCGCGCGCCCGTGGCGTGCGAGGGGTGCCCGGCGGCGGCTTCCGCGATCGCTCCGACGGCCGAGCAGAGCTGGCCGGGCGTACAGAAGCCGCACTGGAAGGCGTCCCGCTCCAGGAAGGCCCGCTGCAGGGGGTGCAGACCGCCGGCGCTGCTCCCGAGCCCCTCGACGGTGGTGATGTCGGCTCCGTCCTGCGTCACCGCCAGCAGGAGGCAGCTGTTGACCCGCCTGCCGTCGGCCAGCACGGTGCAGGCGCCGCACTGGCCGTGGTCGCAGCCCTTCTTCGCCCCGGTCAGGAGCAGGTGCCCGCGCAGGGCGTCCAGGAGGGTGACGCGGTGGTCCAGCCGCAGGACGTGCTCCGTGCCGTTGACCTTCAAGGTGACGCGGGACGCCGGGGGAGCGGTCGCCCCGCCCGGCCCGCGGGGAACCGCACCGGCTCCGGGTCCGGGCCGTGGATCGCTGCCGTCCGCCACCGCGGCCTCCTCCGTGCTCCGTACGCAGGACCGGTACGCCTGCTGTCCGTGCCCAGACTGGGGCATTGCGTACGAACCGGCACCCCGGGCGTCGGCTCAGGCGGCGGGCAGCGGGGTGCGCAGGGCGCTGTGGCCTTGTTCCCAGGCGGTGTGGAGGTGGTCGGTGAGGCGGTCTTCGAGGAGGAGGGTCGCGGCGCAGCCGAAGGCGATGTCGGGTTCGAGGTGGGGCTCGTCGGTGAGGAGGCCGCCGATGACGTCGTGGCGTACGACGTGTTCGTGGACGGCGTCGGCTTCGACGTGTTCGGTGTAGAAGTGCTGGGCGGCGGGGCCGGCTCCGCAGCGCCGCATGGCGGTGGCGAGGCGGCGGGAGCCGGGTGAGGAGGTGACTTCGAGGCAGGCGAAGTGGCCGACGAGTGCGCCGCGCAGGGCGCGGTGCAGGCCGAAGAGGGACATCAGGTTGACGGTGGCCAGGAGGGGCGCGGGGGCCTGGTCGAGGTAGCGGCCGTAGGCGGGGTCCAGGCCGAGGTCGCTCATGAGGGCGCCGAAGAGGCGGGCGTGGATCCGGTCGGGGTGTCCCGCGCCGAACTCGTCGTATTCGATGGCGGCCATGGCGGCTTTGGCGCGGCCGGTGAGCCGTGGGATCACCCAGACGTGGGGGTCGGCTTCCTTGAGGTGGTAGAGGGAGCGCAGGGCGGCGTACTCGCGGAGCTGCCACAGCTCGCCGCGGGTCGCGAGCCGGTGGCTGAGGCTGCCGGAGAGGTCGAGGGGTTCCACGAGCAGGGGAGCGAACGTCTCCTCCACCGACGTGGGCGTCCCGGACACGCCGGTGCGCAGGGCGTGCAGGAAGCGGGCTTCCAGGGCCTGGCGCAGCCGCAGCAGGTCCGGGTCCCATTCCCGTTCGTCGTCCACGCCCGCGAAGCCCCGGTAGTGCAGCTCGTAGAGCAGGTAGAGGGCCAGCTGGAGGTCCTCCCCCCACGGGTCGGCCTTCAGCACCGCCCCCGGCGCGTACTGCGGCGGACCGCCATGCCGCAGAGCCTCCACCACGGCGGCCGAAAGCCCGCCGCGACCGGTCACCAGGCCGGGGCCGGCGGCGGCGGTGGCGGTGGCGGTCGTCGGTGCGGCGCTGGTCATCGCGGGCTCCCGTCGGTGTCGGTGTCGGTGTCGGTGTCGGTGTCGCTGCCGCCGGACGGCGGCGCGGTGCGTTGCCGGGGGCGGTGGCTGGTGTCGCACCAGGGATAGATGCGGCTGCGCCGGCAGGTGCACACGGCGACGGTGAACCGGTCCGAGCGGGCGAGGGTCCCGTCCTCCAAGAGGATCTCGACGGGCCCCTCCACCAGAACCGGACCAGCCGGTTCCACGCTCACACGGCGGGCCGGGCGACAGGCGCCGGCAGCGGTGGCGGCAGCGGCGCCGGGAGCGCCGGCGGTGGAGGCGGGCGCGGAGGCGTCAGTGGCGCGGTCAGAGGTGCTGGGCACGGATGATCACCAATTCCTCCCGTTCGACGCCCTCTTCCGCCAGGCCGCGGCCCTGGAGCCAGGCCCGGCGCGAGCGCAGTACCGGCCCCCAGGGCACGGAGGCCCGGACGGTCACCTGGGCGGTCAGGCCCTCCCGCTCCAGCCGGCCGATGGTCTCCCGCGCCCCGCACATTCCGGAGTGCACCATGAGCAGGATCCCTCCGGGGCGGAGCAGGGCGGGGGCGTCGGCGCAGATCCGGTCGATGACGCCGCGCCCGTCGGTGCCGGCGTCCCAGGCCCGCTGCGGGCCGCGCGACGGCAGCCCGGGCTCGGGGGAGGGCACGTACGGCGGGTTCGTCAGGAGCATGTCGAAGCGTCGGCCCCGCGTGCGGGCCGCGAAGTCCCCGTGCAGGACGCGCAGGGGCAGACGGCGGCGGAGCGCGTTCAGACGGGCGGTCGCCACCGCCGGCCAGGACACGTCGACGGCCGTGACCCGGGCGCCCCGGGCGGCCGCGCTCAGGGCGAGGGCGCCGGTTCCGGTACCGATCTCCAGCAGTTCCGTGGCAGGGCCCAGGTCTTCTTGGGCCAGTGCGTACGCGAGGAGCCTGGTATCCGCCTGAGGGCGGTACACGCCGGGCAGCGAGATGATCGACTGTGGTGTCAATCCCCTGTTCAGGGCCGTACTGGACATCGGTCACCTCCGGAATCGAACGCCTCCCGCAGCGCGGTCGTCCCGCGGGCTCGGCACAGGGCGGCTACCCGTACGCGGGCCGTCCACTCGCCGTGAGGTGATCTGTCACCGACCGCTACCGACATGCCCGCCGTCGGGGGCGCCGGGGAAGGAGGGGGACGGTGAGGCGCGCGGGACCGGCCGCCCGGTCCGCCTTCGCGGCCCGCCGGACGGCCCCCGCCCATGCGGCGGCGGCCCGTCCGGCTTTCCCTCACGATCCAGAGTCTGCCCGGAGTC
>NZ_JBEOXU010000222.1:0-7173 GCF_040296725.1 Streptomyces sp. NPDC002044 | reverse complement strand
GCCCGTTGGCCGACGCCCGGCGCCGCGATGGTCGGCAGTTCCATGCCGGGTCAACGAGCGGGGCCCGCCCGGGGAACGAGACCGCGCGCCGGAGCCGGGCCCGCACCGGTCCGCGGCGGCCCGGCCGTCACGTGACGACGTGCAGCCACAGCGGCAGCAGCAGGAGCGAGGCCAGCGAGGTCTTGATGACGAGGGAGGCGGAGAGGTCGACGCCCACGTCGTAGCGCTGGGCGAAGACGAACAGGTTCTGCGGCGTGGGCATCGCGGCGATCACGACCAGGTACGCGAGCCACGGCCCCCCGACCCCGAGCAGCGGCCCGCACACGGTCCAGGCCAGCAGGGGGAAGACCACGCACTTGAAGCCGATGAGGGCCAGTTCCTCGCGTGTGGTGCCCCGCAGGCCGAGGCCGTGGCCCCCGAGGTGGAGGCCGAGGGCGAACAGCGCCACCGGGGAGGCGCTGTCCCCGACGAAGCCGGCCGCGTCCAGGAGCACACCGGGTACGTGCACCGAGAGCAGGTTGAGCAGGATCCCCGCGTTGCAGGCCAGGACCAGCGGGGTCGCGAGCGAGGCGCCGACGGCACGCGCGAGGCGGCGGCCGGGACCGCCTCCGGCGGGGCCGGGGCGGCCCAGTTCCATGAGGGAGATGACCACCAGGGACAGCACGCAGACCTGGAAGAGCAGGACGGGGAAGAGGGGGGCGGCGGTGCCGAACACGGTGATGAAGACGGGGACGGCGAAGTAGGCGGTGTTCACCTGCACCCCGGCCATCACGCGCAGCGCGACGGCGCGGGGCTCCCGTATGCCGTGGGTGACCGCCGCCAGCGCGACGGCGGTCACGGCGAGGGCGGCCGCCGCCGCGTAGCCGCCGAGGGCCCGCCAGTCGAACAGGGCGGCCAGGTCGCTGCGGTAGATGTTGCCGAAGAGGTAGCAGGGGACGGCGAAGAGGAAGGCGTAGTCGGAGAATGCCTTGGCGGCCTCGGCCGGCACCGCCTTGCGGCGGGCGAGCAGCACTCCGGCGCCGAAGGCCGCCATCACCGGCACCAGCTTCTCCAGTGCGGCTGCCCCACCCATGCGTACCGGCTCCTTGATCGACCGTCGGCAGCCTACCCGCGCCGCCCGGGGCGCATATCCTGGGCGGATCATGAGCGACAGAGCCCGCAAGCGGCCGCGCGGCCGGACCAGTCGACGCACGCCCTCCCCGGCCACCCCTTCCGGGGAAACCTCCTCCGGGGCCGCCTCCTCCCCGCCCGTCTCCTCCCGAGCCACCCCGGCCCAGGCCCCGGCCGCCGGTGCCCGCGTGCCCGGCGCCCTGGCGCAGCTCTCGGTGGTGCTGCGCACGCCCGCGAGGGCGGCCGAGCCGCTGCTCGCGCGGGCGCCGAGAACATGGCAGCGGGTGCTGCCCTTCGTGGTCGTCGGTCTGTTCACGCTGACCCTGCTGCCGGTGACCATCGCCGTACTGACCAACGTCTACAAGGCGGGCGGCGGCTGGTCGGGCGCCCTCGGGGTGGCCCAGACCGTCCCGCTGCTCCTCGCCGTGACCCGGCCCCTGCACGCGTGGGCGATGGTGCTGCTCGCGGACACCCTCGGCGCGGTGCTGCTGATCCAGGCCGACGACGTGACGGGACGCGGCTGGCCGTGGACCCCGATGGTGATCATCGGCTATCTGGCGCTGATGGCCTGTATGGGGCTGCGCGAGTCCATCCGGACCCTGGTCGGGGTGTGGCTGGCGACCGGGGCGGTCGGCGCGCTCCTGGCGTTCTTCGAACCGCCGGGCGCCATGAACACGGCCGCGCTCCTCTTCGTGCTCAGCGGGGTGGTGCTGGCGCTGACGGGGGCGCTGCGCGGGCTCGGTGACGCCCAGCAGCGGATCGCGGAGCAGCAGAGCATCAGCGAGGCGGAGCGGTCCCGGCGGACGCTGCTGGAGGAACGGGCCCGGATCGCGAGGGAGTTGCACGACGTGGTGGCGCACCACATGTCGGTGATCACCGTGCAGGCGGATTCCGCGCCGTACCGGCTGCCGGGCCTGCCGGATCCGGTCCGGGAGGAGTTCGCGGCGATCGCGGCGAGCGCCCGCGAGTCGCTGGGCGAGATGCGGCGGCTGCTGACGGTGCTGCGCGGGGACGGGGCGAACGGCGCGGACGGGGAACGGGCCCCGCAGCCGGGCATCGACCGGCTCCAGCAGTTGGTGGAGGCGACCGTACGGGCCGGCCAGCCGGTGGAGTTGTCGCTCGCGGCGGGAGCCGCGGGGGCGGCGCCGCCGGCCGTCGGCCTGTCGGCGTACCGGATCGTGCAGGAGGCGCTCGCGAACGTGGTGCGGCACGCGCCGGGGGCGCCGACCTCGGTGTCGGTGACCGTCGACGCGGACGAGGTCCTCGTACTCGTGGTGAACGGCCCGGCCCGGGACGCCGTGGTGGCGCTGGAGACTTCGGGCACGGGGCACGGTCTGGTCGGAATGCGGGAGCGCGTACGGTTGACGGGTGGGACGCTGGACACCGGTCCACTGCCCGACGGCGGCTTCCGGGTCGCCGCCCGCCTGCCGTTGGACCACCCGACCGAGGACGCCAGTTGACCATCCGCGTGATCATCGTCGACGACCAGGCCATGGTGCGGGCGGGATTCGCCGCACTGCTGTCGGCGCAGGCCGACATCGACGTGGTGGGTGAGGCCCCCGACGGGCGGGAAGGGGTGCGGGTGTCCCGTTCCACCCATCCGGACGTGGTCCTGATGGACGTGCGGATGCCGGAGATGGACGGGCTGACGGCGGCCCGGGAGCTCCTGGATCCCCCGCGCGGGGTGGTGCACCGGCCGAAGGTGCTGATGCTGACCACCTTCGACATCGACGACTACGTGTACGAGGCGCTGCGCGCCGGTGCCTCGGGGTTCCTGCTGAAGGACGCCCCGCCGGCGGACCTGATCGCGGCGGTCCGGGTGGTCGCCTCCGGCGAGGCCCTCCTCGCGCCGTCGGTGACCCGGCGGCTGATCGCGGACTTCGTCCAGCGGCGGCCGGCCCCGCGGAAGGATCCGGCACTGCGGCTGAACGGTCTGACGCCGCGTGAGACCGAGGTACTGGAACTCATCGCGCGGGGGCTGTCGAACCAGGAGATCGCCGGTCATCTGGTCCTGGCGGAGCAGACGGTCAAGACGCACATCGGCCGGGTGCTGGCCAAACTGGACCTGCGGGACCGGGCCCAGGCGGTGATCTTCGCGTACGAGGCGGGGCTGGTGCGGCCCGGCGACGCCGGCTGACGACCGGTCCCTTCACTCACTTCGCCCGGCTCCATCGGGCTTCGTCCCGCTCCACCACCGCGGCCCGACCGGGCGGGCACGCCCTGAAGTCCCGAGGCGGCCGGGTTCGGCGGCCGTCTCCTCCACCCCCTACCGGGGTATGACTCCGACGTTGGCACCACGGTCCGACGTGCCGCCGGGTACCTCCTTCCTACCTTCCTCCTCGTCACGAGGAGAGGAGAAGGGGCATGCGCCGCTTCGGAAGGACAGTGGTCACGGCCGCGCTGGCGGTGGCCGTTGTCGCGGGGACCGCCGGCTGGGCTTCCGGGGACAGCCAGCGGGCGGTCACCGGGCCGCCGCCGGGCACCGCGGCCTGGCGGGCCGACGCGGTCGCGGGCCGTCCGCTGCCCGATCCGGCGAGTACGCCGCCGGCCGGGGTGGCCCGGTTCTTCGCCGGGCTGGACACCGCCGCGCTGCGGTACCTCGTACGGACCCACCCACTGGTGGTGGGCAATCTGGACGGGGCGCCGCTCCCCCTGCGGTACGAGGCCAACCGGGTCGCCGTCGCCGCCACGGGTGACGCCCGCTACGCCTCCCTGGCCGCGCCGGGCCGGCAGATCCTGGCCTTCGACCCGCGGGGGCGGGGTCAGGTCGCGGAGGTCTTCGGCGACCTGGAGCACGCGGCGCACGTCGCGGTGGTCGTCCCCGGCGCGGACAACGACGCCGCCACCCACGACGCCCGGCGCGCGCCCCACACCGGACCGGCCGGGATGGCGCGGAGCCTGCTCGCGGCGACCGGCGGGGACACCGTGGTGATCGCCTGGACCGGCTACACCACCCCGGTCGGCGTGGGGCTGGACACGGCCGTGGGACGGCTGGCGGAGGCCGGGGCGGAGCGCCTGGCCCGGTTCACGGCGGGCCTCGACGCGGTCGGCGCGCCCGACCCGGTGCTGTTCTGCCACAGCTACGGCTCGGTCGTCTGCGGGCTGGCGGCCCGGCACACGGACGCCGCCGACATCGTGGTCCTCGGCTCCCCCGGCGTGCGCGCCGGCACCTCCGCCGCGCTGCGCACCGGTGCCCGTGTCTGGGCCGCCCGGAGCCCCTCCGACTGGATCGCCGACATCCCGAACGTCGAGTTCGCCGGTCTCGGCCACGGCGCCGACCCGACGTCCGCGGCCTTCGGCGCCCGCCGCGTACCCGCCTCCGACGTACGGGGCCACGCAGGCTACTTCGCCCCCGGTACCCAGTCCCTGGCGGCGTTCGCCGCGATCGCGAACGGAGAGGTCCGATGAGTACGAGCACGCTCACGACGCTGCGGAAGGCCGCCGCCAGGATCGACGCCCGGACCCCGGCCCACCGCGACCGGGCGGTCGACGGGCTGCGCGCCCTGGCCCTGCTGGCCGTACCGACCGGGCACTGGCTGCTCGGCGGCTTCACCCTCGACGCGGACGGCGGCCTGCACAACGCCAGCCCGCTCTCCGCTTTCGGCGGCCTCGCCCCGGCGAGCTGGGTGCTCCAGATGCTCGGCATCTTCTTCCTCGTCGGCGGCTACGCCTCGGCCCTGTCGTACGGGCGCCGCCAGGGCTCGGCCGGAGCGTGGCTGAGGGGCCGGATCGTACGGCTCGGGCGGCCGGTGCTCGGGGTCACGGCGGTGTGGGCGCTCGCCGCGCCCGTGCTGTACGCGGCCGGGGTGCCGGAGGCGACGCTGCGGACCGGGGCCACGCTGGTGGTCCAGCCGCTGTGGTTCGTCGGCGTGTACGTGGTGGTGACCGCGCTGACCCCGTACTGCGTGCGGGCCGCGCGCCGGCTCGGCGGCTGGGCGGCGGCGCCGCTGCTCGCCTCGGTCGCGGTGGTGGACTTCCTGCGGTACGGGCCGTTCGCCGACGCGGTGCCGTCCTGGCTGGCGCTGGTGAACATCCTCCCGGGCTGGCTGTTCGCCTACCAGCTGGGCGTCTCCTGGGGCGAGGGCCGGATCGGCCGGCGCGGCGGCCGGCTGCTGCTGGCCGGCGGGGCGCTGCTGTTCGCGGCGCTGCTGGTGGTGTTCCACTACCCGGCGTCCATGGTGGGCGTACCGGGCGCGGTGCGGACCAACTCGCACCCGCCGTCACTGCTGGTGCCGGCCCTGGCGGCGACGCAGTCGGGGGCCGCGGTCCTGCTGCGCGACCGGCTCGCGAAGCTGCTGGCGCGGCCCGCGCTGTGGGCTCCGGTGGTCGTGGTCAACCTGTGCGCGATGACCATCCTGTGCTGGCACCAGACGGCCATGCTGGCCGCGGCCGTTCCCGGTTCCTTCGCGGGCGCGGTGGCGGGACTGACCACGGCTCCGGACAGCCTGGGCTGGATCGCGGCGCGGGTGGCGTGGATGCCGGTGTTCGCGGTGCTGCTGGTCGGGATCGCCCGGTACGCGCGCCGGTTCGAGGGCCCGCCGCGGGAGGGGCGCGGGGCGCCGGTGGTGCGCCGGGCGGTGGCGGGGGTCCTGGCGGCGGGGTTCGCGGTGTTCGCCCTGGGGCTGGCGTAGCCGCGGTGCGGGGCCCCGGCATACGGCGAGAGCGCCGCTCCCTTCGGGGAGCGGCGCTCTCGTCACATACGGGTGATCCGCCGTCAGGCGATCGAGGCCGCGACGATGGCGGCGACGGCGAGGTTGCAGCAGGCGGTGACCCAGACCGCCGGGTGGGGTTCGGGGTCGACGACGATGGCGCCGAGCTTGCCCGGGGTCACCAGGTCCAGCACCAGGAAGGCCACCGCCATCAGGACCAGGCCGAGGAGGCCGAAGGCCGCGGTCGACAGCAGTCCCTTGCCGAAGTCGTCGTACGTGGTCCAGATCGAGGTGAAGACGATGCCGCCGATGCCCAGGAGAGCGGAGCTGAGCAGGAGCGCCGCGTTGCGGTTGCGCTCCTCCCAGATCTGCTTCGGGAGCTTCCCGGGCGTCAGCACGTCGACGAGGACGATGCCGAGGATCAGCAGCACCAGGCCGAGGGCGCCGAAGGCGCTGGTGCGGCCTAGTCCGTTGATGATGTCGCTCATGGGGAAGCCTGTCTCCGCGTGGTTGGGAACGATGTGCCGTGGGGAGGCTGGCCGAATCTATCGCACACCCTTGCCCCGGACCATGGGGAGGTCGGCACGTGGTACAGGTCAGGGCCGCGCGGCCCGGTGAGGAGCCGGCCCTGACCGCGCTGGTGATGCGGTCCAAGGCGTACTGGGGCTACGACGCCGGGTTCCTGGCGGCGTGCGCGGAGGAACTGCGGGTCCGGCCGGGCGACGTGACGTCCCGCCGGATCGTGGTGGCCGAGGACGGGCGCGGGCTCCCGCTCGGGCTGGCCTCGCTGGAGGGGGCCGCGCCGCGGGCGGCCCTGGGGCTGCTGTTCGTGGAACCGTCGGCCATCGGGCGGGGCGTGGGGCGGCTGCTCTACCGGGACGCGGTGCGCCGGGCCGCCGGACTCGGGGTGCGCGCGCTGGTGATCGACTCCGATCCGCACGCGGCCGGGTTCTACCGGGCCATGGGCGCGGTGGCCGTGCCCGGGGGTCCGGGCGCCGGCGGATCCCCCGGCGGAGCGGGCGGGCCCGGCGGGCT
The DNA here is from genome assembly GCF_040296725.1 of Streptomyces sp. NPDC002044. Lineage (NCBI taxonomy): Bacteria > Bacillati > Actinomycetota > Actinomycetes > Kitasatosporales > Streptomycetaceae > Streptomyces > Streptomyces sp. NPDC002044. Next base: position 379 of record NZ_JBEOXU010000222.1, on the reverse strand, counting down.
GGTGCGGTTCGAGGCGGCGCCCGTCCCGCTCGCCGGCTGGGCGCGGGCCTGGACCGGCGGGGGGCGGGCCGTGCACCTGGGCAACGTCGCCGAGTTCAACGCGCAGTTCGCCGACGTCTCCCTGGACCGGGAGCAGCTGCCCGCGCACCACTACGCCTGTCTCGCCGCCTTCTACAGCCCCTGCCCGGCGGCCCTCGTCCTGCCCCGGGCGGTCCCGCCCGGCTGGGCCGGGCTGGTCTGCCGCCAGCTGGGCTGGACCGGCGTCGAGGTGTACGACGGGCTCGGGTCGACTGGGACCTGCCCGCCGGATACGGCGTACGCGCCATGCACCGCGGCGCCGACGGCGCCGTCGACGACGTCCTCGTCGGCATCCCGCTGC